>CAYXXB010000065.1:0-7530 GCA_964468955.1 uncultured Clostridia bacterium
GTTCAAAAACCTTAAGCAAGAATCGAACGTAGCACCGCCCCAAGCTTCCAAAGAATAGTATCCGATTTCGTCGAGTAAAGGCAAAACGGGTTCCATTTCGTCAAATCTCATACGAGTTGCCGCCTGAGATTGGTGCGCGTCCCTTAAAATTGTATCAGTAATAAGAACTTTCTTTCCTTCCATTTCTTTTTCTCCGTTTAAACGATTATCGCCGAAATTGCCGCCGTAGCCGCGCTTCCGTCTACGTATCCGCCGAAGCATGCAAGCAAAATACCTGCCGCTATTGCCGAGCCTATTACGCCCGCAACGTTAGGTCCCATCGCATGCATAAGCAAGTGATTCTGAGGGTCGTACTCTCTTCCCACGTCCTCTGATATTCGCGCCGCCATCGGGACCGCAGAAACGCCCGCCGAACCGATTAGCGGATTAATTTTACCCTTAGTAACTTTGCACATAATCTTTGCAACGAGCAAACCGCCGATTGTACCGCAGATAAACGCAAACAACCCGAGCATAATAATGTAAAGCGTCTGTACTTGCAGGAACAATTCTCCCTTTGCCTTGCAGCCTACGGCAATGCCGAGGAAAATCGTAATTGTGTTCATAAGTCCGTTCTGGGCCTGCGAAGAAAGTCTTTCGACTACTCCCGATTCCCTGAACAGATTGCCGAGCATAAGCATACCCAAAAGCGGAACAGACGCTGGAAGCATTAAGCCGACTACCAAAGTTACGATTATAGGGAACAGCACCTTTTCGATTTTGCTAACCTGACGGAGCTGTTTCATCTTTATCTTGCGTTCTTTTTCAGTTGTAAGCCAACGCATTATCGGCTTTTGTATTATAGGTATCAGCGCCATATACGAATACGCCGCTATCGCTATCATAGGAATAAAATCGCTTGCAAGTTTGGACGTTACCATAATTGCGGTAGGTCCGTCCGCACCGCCTATAATCGCTATCGCCGCCGCCTCTGCAACAGAGAAGCCCAATAAAACTGCGAGGAAAAACGCGATAAATATACCGAGCTGTGCGCCTGCGCCAATTAACATACTCTTGGGGTTTGCGATTAAAGGACCGAAGTCTGTCATACATCCAATCCCGAGGAAAATAAGCGGAGGATAAATAACCTTATCTACGCCGAAATACAGATACCATAGCAATCCCTTGTTCTGCACTGCATCGTAAGACTCGTCTACAACGCCGTCCACTATAGGATGAGTACCCCAAAGTTCGGCTTCCGCACCCGGAAGATTTATCAAAAACATACCGAAAGCTATCGGCAGTAACAGCATGGGTTCGAATTTCTTTACAATCGCAAGATACATCAATATGAACGATATTAAAAGCATAACGTAGTTCTGCCACGTGCCGTTCATAAAGCCCATATCTTTAAACAGATTGACGAAAATCTGTCCCATTCCGTTACTTTCAAGTAACGAAGTAAGCATTATTTCCTCCGATTAACCGATAACCGCAAGTACCGCGTTTGTTTCAACGTTTGCGCCCTTAGCAACCTGAATAGAAATTTTGCCGTCGCAGGGAGCCGTGATGTCGTTATCCATTTTCATAGCTTCGAGAACTATTACGGGCTGGTCTTTCTTAACCGTATCGCCGTCGTTGACAAGGAGCTTTTTAATAAGACCGGGGAACGGCGAAAGAATTTTTTCACCGCTAACGTTTGCCGCAGCCTTGGGAGCGGCAGCAGGCGCAGCCTTTTTAACTTCCGTAACTACGGGTACTACGTTTTCGCTTTCCCCTACTTCTTCCACGCCTACGGAATAACTTTTTCCGTCTATAGTAACTACAAAATTACGCATAATTTTTCTCCTTATAACCTCTTGATTCTTTTTACCGTGAATTGGCATTTTTCTTCACGTTCTTCATAATACGCCATAATAGCCGCCATAATAGCAACTTTAACCTCGTCGGGGATATCGTCGGCAGCCGACGCCGTTTCGGTTTGCGCTGTTTCCGCGCTCTTTTCCTTCTTTTTATCCGTCTTTACACGCTTTTTAGTAAGGAATTCGAGATTGTTGGTCTTGCGCATAATCAAGCCGACTAGCCAGATAATACCTATAATAATTGCGATACCGATAAACACAACGACAAAACCGATTAATGCATACAGCGCCGCTTCGCCGAAGTTATCGAAATAAAAATTATTCGGCGAATGTTGCTGACCTGCCCAATAAGAACCGTCGCCTTGCAATATCGCTAATAAATTACTCAACATTGCGACCTCACTTGCTTAGCATCTGCAGGGAAGCAATCAAATACTGCCTTACAAATGCAGGTTCTATTATATTGTCGATATATCCGCCTTTAGCTGCGTTTACTGGATCGGAATTTTCGTCGGCATATTTCTCGGCAAGCTTACTCATATCCGCCTTGCCGTCAGTTGCAAGTTCGATTTCCGCGCCTTGAACGCTGTCGAAAAGCGCAATCTTGCTGTTCGCGAACGCATACGTGAAATCATAACCCATGGATTTAGCCGCAAACAGCGTGTAGCCTAAACCGATAGCCTTTCCGTACACGACGGAAATTTTAGGTTCTTCTATCCAAGACAATTCGTTAATATAACTGCAAGCATCGTCTATCAATTTACTGTTTGCAACCTCCAGTGTTTCTTTAACGCCGAGAGTATTGACGAACGTTACGTAAGGTAAATGACAATTAGCCGCAAGCCACGCAAAATTAAACAATTTGTTCATTTTACAGGGGCAAAGTTTTACACCATCTTCATTATCAAAAATTGCCGTAGCAACAGCTATACCGCCTATTCTTGCGAAATAACACTTAATTTCGGGCGCAGTACCTGCCCAAAGTTCAATTGCCGTACCTTTATCAAATACGTTCAAAAGAGCCTTAGCGTCACATTTTTTATTCAGCGCAGGCAAAGATACGTTCAAATCTTCGCAGTCAATAACACTAGCATTTATAATTTCATTTATCGCTTTGATTTTTGCGGCAACTTCAGCCAAATCTTTAACGACAAAAGTAGGCAACAACGTCTTATTTAATGCCTCCGCGCCGCCGACTTTTTCTTTGGGCAAATTCTGTCCGCTCGCCGCCGCAATTACCAAAGGACTTGTAAGCGCAAGTACCGACTTTTTATCAATAAAGAACGTAAAATCGCAAATGCCCGCCAAAAGTGCAATCTGACCGTAAACTTCTCCGTTAACAATAAGATATTGCGTCACTTCTGCTTTTAAACTTTTAGCTTTCTTCAAAAGTGAAGCAAGCCCTTCCAGTACGTTCACGCCTTCACCGACGCGGACGCCGAGCGTTGAAAGCATATAAATTACGGGAGTCTGGTTCTTCTCCGCCTGTTCAAGGCACTTAATTATCTTTTCGCAATTAGCCTTGCTCACACCGCCGTTCAATACCGCGGCGTTTTGCGCAACGATATAATAAGGACTGTCGTTGATCGTAGCAAAACCCGTTACAACACCTTCGCCTTCCGCTCTGTCTCCGTAAAACTCGCTTTCGGAAAATGAAAATGACGAAAACTCGACAAAACTATCCTTATCAATCAGTGCGTTGATTTCTTCACGAATAACTTTGCCTGCAGAAAAAAGCTGTTGTTTTCTCGCCTGCAATAATTTGATTTTATCCATGCAAAACTCCTGATGACAATATTTTTACATATAACATTTTATCAGTCTGAAACAAAAAAATCAACTCAATTTTATAAATATTCGGCAAAATTCGGACTTAATTTGAACATTAAAAAAACCTCCGTCCGAAACGTCGGCGGAGGCTGAATTAATTAACCTATTTTTGCTTTTTAAAAATTGAAAATTTTCGCTTGATAAACGAGTCGATTTTGTCCGAATATTTACATACCAACCAAAAAGAAACTATTATAGCCGCAAGCAGCAAGCCCCAAATCATCAAGCCCCACCACGTGTTAAACGGTATAAGCCCTAAAGAAAACGACGTGGTCAATACCGATATAGCTCTTGTAATTATTATCATTATTATAAAATACGTCCACGTCATTGACGAAAGACCTGCGACAAAGCAAAGTATATCGTCGGGGAAAAGCGGTAGCAAGAACATAATCGAAAGCAACAAATAGTCTTTGCCTTTCATCTTTTTCAGCCACTTATCCAAATCGTCCTTGCCGACTATCCAGCAAACGGCTTTATAACCCACCACTCTGCCGATAAAAAACGCAACTATAGAGCCGAGCAAAATACCGATAAAGCTGAACAGCGAACAGCGCAGAGGCCCGAACAAAGCGACGCCCACCGCTACCGAAACCGACCCCGGAACGGGGAGTATGACAACCTGCAAAAACTGAAAGAGAATGAAAATAAAAATTGCAGTGCCGCCAAAGCCCGCTATATAACTTCTCAACGCTTCTATGTCCGTAAGCTTAGGCAAAATACCGCTTGCGCTCAAGGAAAAGAACGCAACGGCAAAAATGTCCAGACATATCAAAGCACACAGTATCAAACGGTAAAGCGCCTGCTTTTTAAAAACATAAAAAATCACGTAAGCGATAATCAAAGCACTTACTGCGCCTGCCGTCAATCCGACTAAAAGTGCGAAATTATTTGCAATAAACAGTAAACTTTTATAAGTAATACCGTATGCCGTAAAAAGAAAAGCAATCGCGGCGCTTAAAACGGCAAAACAAATATTGACGGCGTGTTTTACTATGCTTACTTTTTCGGTTTTGGCTCTTTCGCTCAAATATAATTCTCCAAACTATCAGTATGTAATACTATAAAGTATGGTTAAAGAGTATACTTTTATGCCGATTGAAACTCTTTTATCGCCGTAGTTGCAAGTTTGTCGCATATGTTGTTGTATTCGTTATCGGCGTGTCCCTTTACCTTTACAAAGCTGACCTTATGAATTTTTGTCAGCTCTAAAAGTTTTTGCCATAAATCGCAATTTAAAACGGGTTTATTGTCGGCTTTTTTCCAACCGTTGTTCGCCCACGAATATATCCAGCCACTATTAAAGCTGTTCACCGTATACGCGGAATCGCTGTAAACCGTAACTTCGCACGGTTCTTTCAGACACTGCAGACCGCTGATTACGGCAAACACTTCCATTCTGTTGTTGGTTGTTTCGGCACAAGCACCCGAAATACGCTTTTCGTGTTCCCCGAAAATCAGAACTGCGCCCCATCCGCCGACGCCCGGATTACCCGAACACGCACCGTCGGTATATAACGTTACTTTTTTCATTGTTCTGAAAGCTCTTTCGAGCGTTTAACGCAAGCTTCTACCGCTTGGGAAACTATTCCGCGGAAATTGTTTTGTTCGAGGACTTTCACCGCTTCAATAGTCGTGCCGCCCTTGCTGCAAACATTCATTATAAGTTCGGAAAGAGATTTATCGGAATGTCCCGCCATTTCCGCACCGCCCAGCACTGTCTGAATAACTAGCGTTGCGGCTTCGTCCTTGGTAAGTCCCTGTTTAACACCCGCGTCGATAAGACAGTCAATAAACATAAAAACATATGCCGAACCGCTGCCGCTGATACCTGTTACTGCGTTCATTTTACTTTCGGAAACGCTTAAAACTCGCCCCATACTGCTGAACAGCTTGTCGATAAATTCGGTATCGTTCGGGTCTTTATTGAAATCACTCATATCCAAACCCATCATACCGCTGCCGATTGAGCAAGGCAGATTGGGCATACAGCGCGCAACTTTGATAAGACCTACACCCAAAGCGTTTTTAATTGTTGATTTGCTAACCCCCGCCATAATGCTTATAACTTTAGCAGGGCAAATTCCGTCCAATTGTTTTGCAACTTCGGAAAAATTCTGCGGTTTAACCGCAAACAGTAAAAATTCACTGTTTTCTGCTACGTATCTGTTATCTTGCGTGAAAAAAACGCCGAGTTCGTCGTTTACATTTTGCAATTTATCCATATTTGGGTCACTGACAATAACCTTTTTGGAACGCAGAAAATCCGAAAGAATAGCCCCGCGTAATATGCAGTTTGCCATAAATCCGCACCCGATTACGCCGAGGCTGAATTTCTTTTTCATAATAATCTCCTAAAAACAGTTGACTAAAATTTGCTGATTATATATAATAACTATTGTTGAATTTTAGGGGAGTAGTTCAATGGTAGAGCAACGGTCTCCAAAACCGTCTGTTGCGTGTTCGAGTCGCGTCTCCCCTGCCAAAAATCACATATTGCCTTTGGCAGTATGTGATTTTTTCGTGTAGGTAATTTTCTTATTCCCAACCGTATTCGATATAATGAACGCCGTTTAAATATGCCTGAACGGCTTTTTTTCTGTCGTTTATCAAATCGTCGGGCAAATTGTCTAAATCAAACCACTTCAATTCGGAACACTTTTCGGGTTCGCAAATATGCGGTTCTCCGATAAAGTTTTCACAAACGAAGTATGCGTTATAAAACGTTAAATCCCATTCACGCTCTCTTTTATGTACGAACGTAAAAAACTTAACTTCATCAATCGGCAGAGAAATTCCCAACTCTTCCTTTGCTTCGCGAACGGCGGCTTCGCTCATACTTTCGCCGTGTTCGACGTGACCCGAACAGGATAAATCCCAAAGGCCGTCCATAAACCCCGTATTCTGCCTGCGCTGTAAAAGAACTTTGCGTTTGCCGTTTTCGGTTTTCAAAAGCATCACTATCGAGGCAGACGGTACTAAAAATCTCTGCGTCATTATACCTTTACGCTGCCCTGCAACCCCAAATCGCCCTTATTCTCTTCCAGAATGGGCATAATTTCGTTATTTATAAACTCAACGGTCTGTTCGGGGGCGCGGCCGATAAACTTGCTTGCGTCCAGAATTTCGCTGAGCTTTGAGTGTACCGCTTTGAACACGGGGTTGGCTTTAATAAGCTCTATAAGGTTATTATCCCCGCCGTTTTCTTTGACGTTCTTGCCCGCCTGCATAGACATAACGCGGATTTCTTCGTGCAGATCCTGTCTGTCGCCTCCCGCCTTCACACATTCCATTATAATGTTTTCTGTAGCCATAAAAGGAAGCTCGGCGGCAATGTGCTTTGCGATAACCTTATCGTATACGACGAGATTTTCACTTACATTCATATAGATGTTCAATATACCGTCGAGAGCAAGGAATGCCTGAGCTATAACTATTCTGCGGTTTGCGGAATCATCCAGCGTTCTTTCGAACCACTGCGTGCTTGCGGTAATTGCCGTGTTCATAGGCAGTGAAATTACGTACCTTGCGAGAGACCCCATACGTTCGCTTCTCATAGGATTGCGCTTGTATGCCATTGCCGAAGAACCGATTTGTGATTTTTCAAACGGCTCCTCTATCTCTTTCATATTCTGTAAAATTCTTATATCGTTGGAGAACTTGTAAGCGCTTTGCGCGATTTGAGAAAGTACGCAAAGCATATTGTAATCGAATTTTCTGGGATAAGTCTGACCCGTTACGCCGTAAACTTTTTCGTAGCCGAGTTTTGAAACGACTTTTCTTTCAAGCTGCTTAATCTTAGCCGTGTCACCGTTGAAAAGCTCCATAAAGCTTGCCTGAGTGCCCGTCGTACCCTTAA
>CAYXXB010000066.1:0-7464 GCA_964468955.1 uncultured Clostridia bacterium
ATATACAAGCAGACGGGCGATAAAAAATATATCGACTTCATAGACAACTTCGTCGATTATTACGTATTCGAGGACGGCACTATCCGCGGTTACGATTTGGAAACGTATAACCTCGATAACCTCAACGAAGGCAGAATACTTTTCGACTTGTACGAAATTACGGGCAAGGAAAAATACAATAAAGCGATTGAGCTTTTGTACAAGCAAATACAGAACCAGCCCCGCACGGAGTACGGCAACTTCTGGCACAAGAAGATTTACCCTCATCAGGTATGGCTGGACGGCATTTATATGTCCGAAGTGTTCTATACCCGCTACGTATCGGAACGCGGCAACGGCGACTATTCGGAAATTATCAAACAGTTTAACGCTATTTACGATAATATGTACGATAAGAGCAAGCGCCTTTACTATCACGGCTGGGATTGCTCCAAAACGGCGTTCTGGGCGGATAAGCAGACGGGCCTTTCCAAAAACTTCTGGCTGCGTTCAATCGGTTGGTATACGGTAGGTCTTATCGACGCGATTTCTTATCTCCCCGACAGCGCA
The DNA here is from genome assembly GCA_964468955.1 of uncultured Clostridia bacterium. Classification (GTDB taxonomy): domain Bacteria; phylum Bacillota; class Clostridia; order Christensenellales; family Borkfalkiaceae; genus Coproplasma. The sequence continues at coordinate 550 of CAYXXB010000066.1, forward strand.
AAGGAAGAAAAAGCGGCGCTTTGCACAATTTTCAAGAACACAATCGAAGGCTTGGAACAGTACATAGACAAAGATACGAATATGTTCTGGCAGGTTGTTGACCAAATAGGCAGAGAAGGCAACTATGCGGAAACGAGCGGCTCTTCTATGATTGCATACGCGATGATGAAGGGTGCAAGGCTGGGCGCTGTGGATAAGCGTTTCGCACAAGTCGGCAAAAAAGTTTTCGAAGGTATCTGCAATAAATATCTTGCTGAAACGGACGGCAAGCTCAACCTCGGCGGTATTTGCCTTGTGGCGGGCTTGGGCCCCGAAACCAACCGCCGCCGCGACGGCAGTTACGAATACTATATCTCCGAACCTATTGTGGAAAACGACGCAAAGGGTACGGGACCGTTCGTAATGGCGTATACTGAAATCAAACAGATGTAATAATATTAATAATTTTGGCGGCGGCGCGAAAACATTTCGCACCGCCGTAACCGTTTTTTAGCGAAAGCAATTCAAAAGTTACACGGGTAAACTCCCTGTTGTTGACTTTTTTACTTCGCGGCGGTATGCTGAAAGGGAAAAAAGGAGGGTTAGCAAAAATGACCACGGGCGAAAAAATTGCGGAAGAGAGAAAAAAGCTGAGTTTGACCCAACAACAGTTTGCGGAAAAGTTGGGCGTTACCCGTCAGGCGGTGTCGCGTTGGGAAAGCGATTTTGCGTTTCCCGAAACGGATACGCTTATTAAAATGAGCGAAATGTTCGGCTGTTCCATCGACTACCTTATAAAATATAACGGTGACAAAGCACAAACCGAAGCGGAAAGCAACGAGAAAAAGGAAGAGGGCAAAACGGCTTCGTCGTGGGGCTTAAACTTTTCGGGTGGACTTCCTTATTTTGAATTTAAGAGCAAGACTACGCTTTTCGGATTGCCCCTCGTTCACGTCAATATAGGCTTGGGCAGGGTAGCAAAGGGCGTGTTCGCGTTCGGGCTTGTGTCCGTAGGGTTAGTGTCTTTCGGATTGGTCAGCTTAGGGATTTTGGCTTGGGGTATGATTGCCTTGGGGCTTGCATCCCTCGGGGCGGTTTCCATAGGTGTGTTGGCAGCTTTTGGCGGCGTTGCGATAAGCGCAATGATAGCGTTCGGAGGTTTGGCGGTAGGCTGCTTTTCATTCGGCGGCTGTGCCGTCGGGCTGTTCACATTCGGCGGTTATTCCAACGGTGCGTATATTGCGGTGGGCGGTCATGCCGTCGGCGGCATAACGTTCGGGGAAACTTATTCGGCGGGTTCGGTAATTTCGGTGTATAAGGAAACATTCGCCGAGCAAAAAGACGAAGCGTTCGCCTTAATGGACGATATCCCCGCCTTTTGGCGAGGGTTTGTCAATTTGTGTAAAAGTCTCGCACAAGCTTGTATGACTTCAAAATAATAACAAAGCGGTAAATTCGTTTACCGCTTTTTTTATGCAACCTACTTATAAAAAACGGCAACTTAACCGTTTTATATTCCGCATTATAAGGGAAATATGATATTATATCATACGGAGATAACAATGCGCATTATTTACGAAAAGGCAAAAGAGGACGAAGAGGAAGTTATCATAGTCCGTTGCCGTAAGATAACCGAAGATTTAACCTACGCTGCGAGAACGCTTAACGCGGTGATAGGCGGCGTTACTGCAATAAAAGACGGCGAAATATATAAGCTTCCGCTACCCGATATATATTACTTTGAGGTTGTGGAAAACAATTCGTTTTTCTACTGCGAAAGCGAAGTGTACGAAAGCAAACTCAAGCTTTACGAATTTGAGGAACTTACCTACGGAACGCACTTTTTCCGTGCAACCAAGTCAACGGTAATAAATGCGGACAAAATCGTATGCGTTTCGCCTGCGCTATACGGCAGGTTTACGGCAACGCTGGACAATGGGGAAAAGGTGATAGTTTCGCGTCAGTACGTTTCCTCGCTGAAAAGGATAATGGGGTTATAAGGAGGCGGTTATGAATTTAAAACAGATTTTAAAAACTTTTTGCTTCCACTACGCATTGATTTACGGCTTGACTATGATAGCTACGTTTTTCTGGTGTCTTGCCGCCGGCGATACTTCCGTGCCGCTCAGTTTTTTCTGGAAAGCTATGATTTTTTCGCTTTTGGCGGACGCGCCAGTGTTCATTTTTTATTCGCGTAAAGAAATGACTTCCAAGCAAACGCTTATCCGCATAATACTGCACGGCGTGCTTTTGGAAATCGCACTGCCCGCCGCTGGTTGGTTTATAGGCATGTGGAGGGGCGTAGGCGGGTACTTCGTGTTCTTCGCAACGGTGTTGATAGTCGACGCAAGCATTTTTGTAATAACCTATCTAAAGACTTCCGTGGAAGCTGGAAGTATAAATTCCGCGCTGACAAGGCGTAAACGCGAAAAGGAAAAAAAGGAGGAAGAAGATGGCTTCGGACAAGATAATAGAAATTCGCAATCTGAATAAATCGTTCAAGGAAGTGCAAGCCGTACGCGATTTAAGTTTTTCGGTGAACAGGGGCGAACTGTTCGCCTTTCTGGGTGTGAACGGCGCGGGTAAAAGTACCACGATCTCAATAATGTGCGGTAAGCTTGCAAAGGACAGCGGCAGCGTAGTAATAAACGGTGTGGACGCGGACGGCGCACCCGCCAAGATAAAAAACAGTCTGGGCATAGTGTTCCAAAACAGCGTGCTTGATAAATTTTTAACCGTGTACGACAACCTGCAAAACCGTGCGGCACTCTACGGCATTACGGGCGATAAGTTCAAGGCAAGATATAAAGAACTTGCCGAATTGCTTGATTTTTCCGACCTTTCCAAACGCACTCTCGGCAAGCTTTCGGGCGGTCAGCGCAGGCGTATTGACATAGCAAGGGCGCTTCTGCATAAGCCTGAAATTCTCGTTCTTGACGAACCCACTACGGGTCTCGACCCGCAAACACGCAAACTGCTGTGGCAGGTCGTTTCCGATTTGCGCGAAAGGGAGGGACTGACGGTCTTTCTTACAACTCACTATATGGAAGAGGCGGCGGATGCGGACTACGTCGTGATTTTGGACGGCGGGCAGAAGGTTGCGGAAGGCACTCCGCTCGAACTCAAAAACGCATACACGAACGATTATATCACCGTTTACGGTAAGAATTTAAGCGAGCTGTCCGCTTTCGGCTATCCGTGCAAGGAAGTTGTTAACGGGGTACGCATAAGTGTACCCGATACCTCTCACGCGGCAAAGCTTATTGCGGAAAATATGGCGGTATTCACCGATTTCGAAATTTCCAAGGGCAATATGGACGACGTATTTTTAGCGGTAACGGGCAAGGAGCTTGCGGGAGGAGCAATGCAATGATAACATTTTTTCATCTTATAAAGCGCAACGTAAAGCTGTTTTTAAAGGACAAGGGCATGGTGCTTAGCGCGCTGATAACGCCCGTAATACTGCTCGTGTTGTTTGCAACCTTCCTCGCCAACGTGTACCGCGACACGTTCGAGAGTAATCTGCCCGAAGGGTTCGAGGTGAGCAATAAGATTATCTCTGGTTTGGTCGGCGGGGAGCTTTGCTCTTCGCTTATCGCGGTATCGTGCATCACGGTTGCGTTTTGCGCAAACTTTTTAATGGTGGCGGATAAGGTGAACGGTGCAAGGGACGATTTGCTTATGTCTCCCGTGAAAAAATCCACGCTCGCTCTCGGTTACTACGCCGCCACGGTCGCAAGCACGCTGATAATATGCTTAATCGCAACTGCTCTCTGTTTTATCTACCTTGCGTGCGTCGGTTGGTTTTTAAGCTTTGCGGACGTAATGCTCGTGCTTTCGGACGTGTTGATTCTAACGCTGTTCGGCACTATCCTTTCCGCAATAGTCAACACGTTTCTCACCTCGCAGGGGCAGATTTCCGCAGTGGGCGCAATCATATCCGCAGGCTACGGCTTCATCTGCGGGGCTTATATGCCTATGTCGCAGTTCGGCGCGGGGCTGAGAAACACGCTTATGCTCCTGCCCGGCACGTACGGCACGTCGTTAGTGCACAACCATATGATGGGCGGCGTTTTCAAGGAGATGAGTACGCAGGGCTTCCCCGCCGAAGTGGTGGAGGGGATAAAAGATTCTGTAGACTGCAACCTGTACTTTTTCAATAATTCGGTTAATATCGGGGTTATGTACGCGGTTATCATTATATCTATCGCGGCATTGGTGGGCGTATACGTTGCAATAAACATTCTGTCTGGCAAAAAGTTAATTAAGAAAAAAGCGTAAAAGAAAACGGCGGGAGCGATTGCATCGCTCCCGCCGTTAGTTTAATTAAATTATAATTTCGCGCTCTTTACAGTGTATTCGGTAACGTTTAAAATCGTCTCGCCATCAATCTGCAATGCGCAGGGCTTTGCAAACTTAACCGTAACTTGTTTGCCCGAAAGCACCTCGACGTACTTCTTCTTTTTGATATGCTCGCCCTTGAAAAGCGAGGGGAATATCATAAGCGTTTTCAGCTTTCCGCTTTTATAGAAAAGGCAGGTGGATACGGTGCGTTCTCCGTTCATTCTGTCCTGAGAGGGAGTGGGCATCATTCCGCCGCCGTAAAGTCTGCCGTTCATCGTGGGCGCAATCCATACCTTTTTATAAGTCTTGGTAACGCCGTCCACGGTAACTTCCGCTTTAGCGGGCTTGTAGTGGAATAAAAGGCCCTTTATCGCGATGCCCGTATAGTTGACCTTTTTGTCTGCGGCTTTAAGCTTATCGCCTACTTCGCAGCAGTAGCCGTCTATGCCGAATCCGACGCCGTTAATGAATTTGTAGTCCTTGCCGTTAACCGTAACGGTGGGCAAGTCCTTGATATAAGGCGCAAGCTCGACGGGCTTGTCGCCCTCGACCTTGCCGATATCCTTCCAGAAATCGTTGCCGCTGCCCGCCGCGTAGTAGTAAACGGGCGCGGTAATTTCCAAACACTTCGTGTCGTTGATGTAGCGGTTGAGCGTACCGTCACCGCCCGCAATAATAACGCCCTCGCCCTCTTGCAATTGGGCAAAGAACGTTTTATAATCTGTTTTGGTTATGTCGTAAAGTTCAAGGGTGTCGCCTTCCAGCGCTTTTGAAAGTTCTGCTTGGAACGCCGTGTCGTTAACACTGCCCGCAAAGGGGTTATAAAGTACTTTATAATTCATTCGTATCTCCTTAATTATTTTCTTTTGGCATATTCAGTCGGCGAAACGCCGAAATATTTTTTGAACACACGCGAAAAGTACAGCGGTTCCGCGTATCCGCACGCTTCCGCAATTTGCCCGACGGTGTATGCGGAATAGCGGTTGCTCACGCCCGAAAGCAGGATTTTCCCCGCCCGTTCCATTCTTACCGAGGTAAGGTATTCGTGAGGGGTAAGCCCCGTTTCCTTTTTGAACAGCTTGCGCACGTAGTCGTAATTAAGCGGAAGCTTGCGTATGTAAGCTTCCACGGAATACGCCCAGTCGCGGGCGTTTTTTTCTATATCTTCTTTTAAGCTTGCAACTACTGGCGATTTTTCCGTTTTCGCGCACTGCAACGCGATATAGTTTACAATCAGTTCGCCGAGCGCGTTTAACACCCCTGCGCCGTTTTCCGCTTTTGAAAAGAGCGCCGACTGTTCAGCAGCCGAGCGTATTCCGCCGTTAGCAACGTCATCAATGACTGTAATGCTTTTTAAAGGGAGGAGGGGCTGTTCTATTAAAAGAGTGATAGAATTTTGCGAACCGCCCTTTATGCTGTGGGCAGCAAGGGCTGGAATAACCGCAATTTTTCCGTGGGAAAAATCGTATTCGCCGCCGTCCGAAACGATTGATATTTCGTCCGCACTATCGGATACGACCACTTTTAGGTATTTGCAGTTTTCGTCAGCTCCGCTATTCCCGAAGCTGACGCCGACTATCTTGTTCATAGCCGTATTATATCATATAATATCCGTTTTGTCCATATAACGGAATTAGAAATTTTTGCCGAACACCTTGCAGTCAAGCTCGGCGCAGTAATCTCCGATATCGCTATATCCGCAGTTGATAAAAAATTTCTCGCTGTCGTCGGTAGGAAGCAGGTAAACTTCCGTTGCGCCGTCGGCTTTCAATGCGCTTTCGGCAAAGAATAACAACGCTTTGCCGACGCCTTGCCTCCTTTTTTCGGGAGTAACGTAAATTTCGCGGATATCGCCCTTACCCTCGGAAAAACACCAATCGTTTATAACGTCGTCAATCTGAAAAATAGCGAATCCGCAAAGCCCGTCCCCGCAGTCGGCAACCGCAACGCTTAAAAGCCCCGCTTTGATATCGGTAGCAACCAAGTCTTCGAAAAGGGAGAGGGGGTCTTCTCCGCAGTCGAGTTCTTCATAATAAGCGCAGAAAAGCTTTTGTAAAGCATGTAAGTCGTATTCTGTAATCAATCGTACATTCATAGTTGATTTCCAAATAAAAAATAAAAGCGAGGGCAAAATTGCTCTCGCTTAAATTATCGTTAATTATTCGGCAACGGGATAAATGGAAACCTGCTTTCCGTCCTTGCCTACTCTTTCAAATCTTACGGTGCCGTCAACCAAAGCGAACAGAGTATCGTCTTTGCCGATACCAACGTTGTTGCCGGGCTTGAACTTGCTGCCGCGCTGTCTTACCAAAATGTTGCCTGCAAGCACGAACTGACCGTCCGAACGCTTAACGCCGAGCATTTTGGGATTACTGTCTCTTCCGTTGTCGGTTGAACCGCCGCCCTTTTTATGAGCGAATAACTTAATAAACATCATAATTCGTTGCTCTCCTTATCGTTACTCTGCCTTAGCTTCTTCCGCAGCTGCTTTCTTTGCACGGGGCTTTTTAGCTTCCGCCGCGCCGATAGCAGTTACCTTAACCATAGTGTAGGGCTGTCTGTGACCCTGCTTCTTTCTCTCGTTCTTCTTGG
>CAYXXB010000067.1:0-7308 GCA_964468955.1 uncultured Clostridia bacterium
AACTAACATTGAATGTGCGCTGAACTGTTGTCACGGAGGAAGCGGAGAAGGGGGCGGTATCGCGGGGTTGTTCGCTATGAACGGCATACCGTTTGCTTCCGCGGGGCTGTTTGAAAGCGCGGCGTTTATGGATAAGTTTTATACAAAGCTTGTGCTTCAGAGTTTGGGCGTAAATGTTGCAAAATACGCTTATTTGCGGGATATTACGGGGGCAATCGGTATTGCGGAGGATTTCGGGTACCCCGTAATCGTCAAACCCGCAAAGCTCGGCTCAAGTATCGGTATAGAAAAAGCGGAGAACGAAGGGGAGCTTATAGGCGCGTTGCAGACGGCTTTTGCTCTTGACGACGGCGTGCTGATAGAGGAGTTTTTATCGCCCCGCAGAGAAATAAACTGCGCCGCCTATTACTACGACGGAGAGGTCATAACTTCTCAATGCGAGGAGGTGTTCACGAGCGGCGATTTGCTCTCCTACGACGATAAATATTCGGGCGGAGGCAGGCGCGCTTTTCCTGCGGAATTGGACGGGGAAACGTCGGCCTTTATCCGCGATGAAACTGCTCGCATTTACGGCGCACTGAATTTTCGCGGGATAGTCCGCTTCGATTACATAATCCGCGGCAAAGACATATTCGTAAGCGAAATAAACACCGTTCCAGGTTCGCTATCGCAATATCTTCTGTCGGACAGCTTTTCTTCATTCGGGGAAGTGCTTTCCTCTCTCATAGAACAAGCTAAAGCGGATTATGAAGCAGCAAAGAAAAAATTGATTGTTACTACGGGTATTCTGAATAACGTTCCCTCAAACGCTTGCAAGTTAAAGTGAAATTAGTGTAAAATTATAAAAATCACTTTTCACGGGGGTGACCGCAGTGGCAAAAATCGCAATGAAAACGCCGATAGTCGAAATGGACGGCGATGAAATGACCCGCGTTTTATGGCGCTGGATAAAAGAAATACTTATAGAGCCGTTTGTCGATTTAAAGACGGAGTATTACGATTTGGGTTTGCCCGAAAGAGACGCCACCGACGATAAAGTTACCGTCGACAGTGCTTTGGCTACCAAACGGCTGGGCGTTGCAGTTAAGTGTGCGACAATTACCCCCAATGCGCAGAGGGTGCAAGAATACAATTTGAAGAGTATGTGGAAAAGCCCTAACGGCACGATAAGGCGCATACTCGACGGAACGGTTTTCCGCGCGCCCATTCTTGTCGACGGAATAACTCCTTACGTCCCTACGTGGAAGAAACCAATTATTCTTGCCAGACACGCATACGGAGATATTTACAATTCGGTAGAAAGCAAGGTGAACGGGGGCGGCAGCGCATATCTTGTAGTTTGCGATAACGACGGGAAAGAGGTTAGCCGTCAGCTCATACATTCCTTTGAAGGCGACGGGATAGTGCAGGGCGTTCATAATATCGACAAGTCGATTAGTTCGTTTGCGCGCAGCTGCTTTGCGTTTGCATTGGAAAACAATATTCCAATGTGGCTGGGCGCTAAGGACACAATATCCAAAACCTACGACCACCGCTTTAAAGATATCTTTGCGGAAATTTACGAAAACGAGTATAAGGCGGCTTTCGAGGCGAAGGGCATCTATTATATGTACACGCTGATAGACGACGTCGTCGCCCGCATTATGCGCAGCGAGGGCGGCGTGCTTTGGGTGTGCAAGAACTACGACGGCGACGTTATGAGCGATATGGTTGCAACCGCATACGGCTCTTTGGGAATGATGAGTTCGGTGCTTGTATCGCCCGACGGCAAGTACGAATTCGAGGCGGCGCACGGTACGGTCACCCGGCATTATTACAAATGGCGGGACGGCGAAGAAACCTCTACAAATTCCGTAGCCACAATCTGGGCTTGGACGGGTGCGCTTGCAAAGCGCGGGGAGCTGGACGGTATTCCCGAACTTGTAGAATTTGCCAAGCGGTTGGAAAACGCGACAAAACAGACGATAGAGCAGGGCTTTATGACGGGTGATTTGGTGCCGCTTTTCAAGAAAGAGGGCGTTGTGCCGAAAAAGCTCGAAAGCAGGGAATTTTTGAAGAAAATCGCCGAAAAATCGTGATTAACCCCATAATATGTGCCAATGAACGGCATTTTTGATATAAAAAAGCGGTTGAGCAAGCAGCTCAACCGCTTTAAAATTATATCTATTGTTTTAACACTTTTTCAAAGTTTACACCGTAGAAGTGGTTGTCGTCCGTTAATTTAAGACAGTCTATAACGAATTGACTTGCCGCTCGGCAACTTTCGGAAATGGGCTTGCCGCCGATATAATTTGCCGTGAATACGGAAGCAAAAATATCGCCTGTGCCGTGCCGTTTTGCAGGCAGTTTTTCAAGCAAAACCTCATCAAAATTGCCGCCGCAGTAAATGAGTTCGCCAATTTTTCCGTCTTTTTCCGCGCCTGTAATTATAACCGTTGCGTCTGTAAGCTTTGCAAGCTTTTTTGCAAGCAGTTGTACAAATTCAACGTCGTGTTCTTCACGGTATTCCGTCCCGGTTAAAAAGCACGCTTCCGTTACGTTCGGTAAAATTATGTCCGCACGTTTTATCAGTTTTCGCATTGCCGCAACGTAGTCTAAGTCAAATCCGCCGTAAAGCTTTCCGTTGTCTGCAAAAACGGGGTCAATGATAATTGGTGCGCCCTCGTTTGAAAACTCGTCAAAGCATTTTTCGGCTACGTCCATAAGTTCGGCTTTGCCGAGATAACCTAGCAGAAATGCGTCGAACTTGATATCGCTTTTTTTCCAGTTCTCGAAAATGGCGGGCATCTCGGGCGTTAAGTCAAGATAGCTCCAGCTCTTGAACATAGTGTGGTTGGACAGCACTGCCGTCGGCAATACGCACGTTTCTATTCCGTAGCGCGAGAGAATAGGGAGAGCTACGGTAAGCGAGCATTGCCCCACGCATGATAAATCCTGCATTGTAAGAATACGTTTGATTTTCATATTTCTTGTTACCTTTTAACTGTTACTGTTGACATTATATCTTTTTATTGATATTATTAAAATATCCAAAACAATAAAAAATTATAATACCAGATATGCTTACATACAACTTGACTGATAAGAACAAATACTATAATCTTTATTACCTTATAAGGGAAGATATTCTGCACGGAACTTTACGCGCAGGGGAGAAGCTGCCGAGCAAACGTGCGCTTGCAAGCGACCTCGGCGTAAGCGTGATAACCGTGCAAACGGCATACGAACAGCTGCTCGCCGAGGGATATGTTCGTTCCTTTGAGCGAAAAGGCTATTTTGTGGCGGAAGTAAACGTCGGTAAAAGCGCGGACGCGCCGCCCGTCGTAAGGGAAGAAAAGCAAGAGAAAAATTTCCGCTTAAACCTTGTCACGGGCATAGCCCCTGCGGAGCTTTTCCCCTTTTCGGTATGGGCGAAGCTTATGCGGTCAACGCTTTCGGAAGAGGGGGAGCATTTGCTCGAACGCGTTCCCTGCGGCGGCGACGCGCAGTTGAAAGCTTCGATATCGGCGTACCTTTACCGTTCGCGCGGGGTTAAAGTAAATCCCAGGTATATAGTGGTCGGCGCGGGGGCGGAGTATCTTTACGGCGTTATAGTTCAGCTCCTCGGCAGAAGTCGGGCATATGCCGTGGAAAACCCCGGTTACGGAAGAATCTCACACACCTATAAATTAAACGGTGCGGAGTGTGTTTATATTCCGGTGGGCGCGGACGGCGTCGACGTACAAGCCGTGGAAAAAGTTAACGCTTGCGCTCTTCACGTTTCTCCGTCCCACCAATACCCCACGGGCGCGGTTATGCCAGTGGCAAACCGTTCCCGCCTTATTCGTTGGGCGGAGAGAAACGACGCTTATATAATAGAAGACGATTACGACAGCGAGTTCCGTCTGTTCGGAAAGCCCTTGCAGGCTATGATAGGGCTGAACGGCGATAGGGTAATATATATCAACACGTTTTCCAAAACTCTCGCGCCGTCGATGAGAATGGGCTATATGGTTTTACCGCCCGCTCTGTACGAAAGGTACACCGAGGTTTTCGGCGGGGTTGCAAACGTCGTTCCGCTGTTCGAACAGAAGACGCTTTCCAAAATGCTTGACGGCGGATATTTCGAGAGGCACGTCAATAAACTCAAAAATTATTACAGGGGCGTGCGTTCGCATATTTTGCAGGCAATCGAAAAGCTGCCGTACGAAAAACGCATAATAGAAACGGGGGGAGGGTTGCACTTAACCGTTAAACTTTCGGGTTTTTCTTCCGACGCCGAAATTAAAGCCGCTGCCGAAAAGCGGGGCGTTTACGTCAAATGCCTTTCGGATTATCTGCTCGAACCGGCTTCGGGTTATGAAAAAGTAGCTGTAGTAAATTACTCGGGCGTAATAGTGGACCAATTAAAGGAATTATATTAAGATGGATAAGAAATACATATTAAACTTCGAGCTTGTTCCGGACAGCTGTTGGTATTCCAATTTAAGAAGCGAGCTGCCGCAGGGCGCATGGGATATACTGCGTAAAAAAGCTTACGCGCGTGCGGGCGGTAAATGTATGATTTGCGGTGCGCCCTCTTCACGGCTTGAAGCGCACGAGCAGTGGGAATACGACGACGAAAAGTGCGTGCAAAAATTGCACAATATTATCGCCGTATGCCGTGCTTGCCACGAAGTAATTCATATAGGAAGAACCCAGCTTAAGGGAAAAGAGAAGGAAGCAAGCGAACATTTTATTAAAGTGAATAACTGCACTTACGCAGATTATCGAGCCGCCTTGGGTGAAGCCAACGCAAAGCACAGGGAACGCTCCCGCAAGGAGTGGCAGCTGGATATTTCAGACTTGCCGAAATTTTTATAATTACCCATAAAATTTAAGCGTCCGAGCAATATTTTGCTGCTCGGACGCATTGTTTTTTGCGTTAACCCCAATATATGTGCCGTTTAACGGGTAAAATAAGCTCCTAGGTTGTTGCCGCGTTCTTTTTAAGCCGTCTGCCCTCGAAACTGCGTTTGATTGCGGCAAAGGGGAGAATAAATATCGATGCAACGGGAGTGAAAAATAACCCGAATATGAATATTAATACGGAAAGTATTGCACCGAGGATTGCGCCACCTACTTTTACCAAAATGAGGAATATAATGCCGTCCAAATCGAGAGTGAAAATTACTCCCGGCATTCTGAACGATTTTAAAAAGAAGAAGAATATGTCGGGAACGACGCTGTCTTCCCAGAACACCTGTATGCCGAATGCAGTGTACCCGATGAAAACGCCCACGGCTATTATCGCCGCACCCCATAGCGGTTCAAGCTTTATAATCAGCATAAACAATATACAGAATATCGCCGCCGCGCCAATTCCTATAAGCGTTCCTAAAATCAGCGACTTTCTGTTCTGACGCTTGTATTCTTCATATTCGCCTACGCACGCGGAATGTATGCGCTTTGCGTTACATTCGTTGCAGTAAATGTGTTGCGAGGTCCTGCCGCCGCCCGTAACTACGTATTCGTTAGGTCCGACGGGCTTTTTGCACATTTCGCAGTAGCCGTTTATAATTTTCTGCTCAACTATTTGTTGAACGGTTTGAACGGGTTGTTCCGCCGTTGCCGCTGCCGCCGCCGTTTCGTGAGCGGGTTCTTCGAGACCGAGCAGTTCGTCGGTAGTAATTCTGAAAATCTGGCACAACCTTTTTATAGTGGAGGTGTCGGGTTCTGCCTGTCCGTTTTCCCATTTGGAAACCGCCTGAGGCGAAACATTGAGCATATCGCCCAAATCTTTTTGCGTAAGATTCATTTTCTTACGGTATTCCGTAATATTGTTTCCGATATTTTCCATAATTTTCTCCCGTATTAGTTTTTAATCAAAACGCTTTTCTGCATTTCCGTATTTTATTATAGCATCTAAACTTTCAGTTGTATAATTTTTTCACTCAACCAAAAGTTGAAATTGCGCTAAAATAGGTTGAATTTACTTCAAAAGCAGTTATAATGTACAGTTTAGCGGTATATTTGACTAAAAAACTCAAGATTTTGCGGTTTTGTCGGATTAAAAATTATTACGCACTATATATGGATATTTTGTAGAAAATTTTTACAATATATTGTGTTCGTTTGCTTGACTTTAAAATCTCGGGGGCATATAATTAAACACGTTGTGGTTGTAAAAAGTCAATTAAAAATTTTTTAGTCCGCAAATAAAAATTTAAAATAAAAAATACAATATATTGTGTTTAGCTTATTGACAAACAACAATATGTGTGATATAGTAAAAACGTTCCGCAGCTTTGCGGATTGTTACATAGGACAACATAAGGGAAGTGAGAAAATGAAGGTAATTAAAAGAGACGGCACAACGGTAGATTTCGACGGCAGCAAGATTATCAAAGCTATAAGCAAAGCCAACGACGCGGTCGATCCCGAGGACAGGGTTACTCTCGCCCAAATCGAAAAGATAGTAGAAGATATATCGCGCAGGCATAAGAGCCGTCTTCTCGTCGAAGATATTCAGGATATCGTAGAAGAGAAGCTGATGGAACAGGGAAAGTTCAAGCTTATGAAAGCTTACATTCTCTACCGTTACGAACGTGCGCTCGTCAGAAAGGCAAACACCACCGACGAGAGCATACTTTCTCTTATCAAAAATGCAAACAAGGACGTTATGGAGGAAAACTCCAATAAAAACGCGCGTACGGCTTCCACCCAACGCGACTTGATTGCGGGCGAAGTTTCGCGCGATCTGACGCGCAGAATACTGCTTCCCGAATACATTTCCAAAGCGCACGACGAAGGCGCGATTCACTTCCACGACTCGGACTATTTCGTTCAGCCTATTTTCAATTGCTGTCTTGTAAATATTAAGGATATGCTCGATAACGGCACCGTTATGAACGGCAAGCTTATCGAATCCCCCAAATCGTTCCAGACGGCTTGTACCATAGTTACGCAGATTATCGCTTCCGTCGCTTCCTCGCAGTACGGCGGACAGTCGGTGAACGTTGCGCACCTCGGCAAGTATTTACGCCGCACTAAGGAAAAATACGAATTACAGTGCGACAAGATGTTCGGCGACGGAGTGAGCGCCGACGAAAAAGCCAAAATAGTCAATATGCGTTTAAGGGACGAGCTTAAGGCGGGCGTTCAAACAATACAGTATCAGATAAACACCCTTATGACGACAAACGGACAGTCGCCTTTCGTGACGCTTTTCCTCTATCTCGACGACAACGACGAGTATATTGAAGAAAACGCTATGATTATAGAAGAAATTCTTAAACAGCGTTACGAAGGTATCAAGAACGAAGTCGGCGTTTACATCACTCCCGCATT
>CAYXXB010000068.1:0-7174 GCA_964468955.1 uncultured Clostridia bacterium
TTGCCGTCCATTATTTTGGTAAGCCTGTCCGTTTCGGAATAGGGAACGCGCATTACCCTGCCGACGTCTTTAATGGCGTTCTTAGCCGCCATTGTGCCGAAAGTTACTATCTGGCACACGTTTTCAGGGTGATATTTTTCGCGCACGTACGCAATCGTTTCCTCTCGCCTGTCCGTGCAGAAGTCGATATCGAAGTCGGGCATAGACACACGGTCGGGGTTGAGAAAACGTTCGAACAGTAAGTCGTATTGAAGCGGTTCAACATCGGTTATTCCTATGGAATAAGCCACTATCGAGCTAACGCCCGAACCTCTTCCCGGTCCTACGGGGATACCGTTTTCCTTAGACCAGTTAATAAAGTCCCAGACTATCAGATAATATTCCGCATAACCCATACGGCATATGACGTCGAGTTCGTAATCGGCACGCTCTCTTTCACGCGGAGTAACCGTTCCGTAACGGCGTATAAGTCCGTCGTCAGTCAGTTTTCTTAAATACTCTTCGGGCGTTGACCCGTCTGGCGGCTCATATCCGGGGATAAGCGTCATATCCCTTATAGGATAGCCCTTTTTATCGAGATTGAACGCGGGTTCGGTTACCTTGTCTGCAATAACCCGGGTATTTGCGATTGCTTGCGGCAAGTTGGGAAACAGAGCCGCCATTTCATCGCCTGATTTAAAGTAAAACTCCTGCGTTTCAAACTTCATTCGTTTGGTATCGTCAAGCGTTTTCTTCATCTGAATACACATAAGGACGTCCTGCATTACGGCGTCTTCTTTTTTGAGATAATGCACGTCGTTCGTCGCAACGAGTTGAACGTCGATTTCGTTTGCGAGCTTGACAAGAAGCGGTAAAACTCTGCGTTCTTCAGCTATTCCGTGGTCCTGTATTTCTATGTAAAAATCCTCGCCGAATACCTCTTTGAGGTATAGCGCCATTTCTTTTGCCTCTTCATATTTACCCGCAAGAAGCCTACGCGGTATTCCGCCCGCAAGGCATGCCGAAAGACAGATTACGCCCTCGGAATGTTCTTTAAGAATTTTATAGTCGATTTTCGGTTTATAATAGAACCCGTCTACAAACGCCATCGAGTCGAGCTGAACAAGATTTTTATAACCCGCTTTATTCTTCGCCAAAAGAATTAAATGCTCGGCGGTGTTACCCGTTTTATCGTGCATATCCTTGGTCATGTAAAACTCACAGCCGATTATGTATTTCAAACCTGCCACCGCTGCTTTTTCGGCAAAATGAAGCGTTCCGTACATATTTCCGTGGTCGGTCATACATACGGTGTCTATACCGTTGCTCTTGCAATAATTAATCAAGTTGTCGATTTTACACGCCCCGTCGAGTAACGAATACTCTGTGTGAAGGTGCAAATGCACGAAATCCGTCATTATTTTATCCTTAAATTAAGTAGAAATTTTTGCTTTAGTTGCTTCAAGCAAGCTGATTTGATATATCGAAAATTTTTCTCATTCTGTGGTTAATACAGCTTTTACTGATATTAAGCCTATTTGCCAGCTCCTGCATAGATGCGTTAGGGTCAGCTAAACGGGCTTCCGCCACCTCGAAAAGTATTTTATCGAGTGCCTGTAACCCGATTGTTTTCGATATTATTTCAATTGCCTTAATCTGAGCTACCGAAGCCGTAACAGCTTTATCGATATTAGATACGGAACAGTTGCTGATGCGGTTATCGTTGTTGCTCTTATCCTTGAACTCCACTATTCTGTTAAGCTTTTCAAGGCATTTATAGGTCTGCATAGCACCAAGCAAATCGGAAACGATTTCCTTGCTCTTAACGTAAACGACCGCACTGTCCTTACGGGATACTAGCCTTGCCAAAATTTCAAAATCGCACAGCAATTCACAAAAATCACCCGCAGTAATTTTATTTGAAAACACGATTTCGTAGTGATAACCCGTTCGGCTGTAAGTTTGTTCGTTTGGCAAAGTGCAACTGCCGCCGCCTAAAAACGCACCCTTTAAATAAGCCGCTTTACAACAGTCTTTTTCAATAAGCTTTTCATCTATTGCGAACGCAAGAGAAACCCCGTCGCTTTCGATTTTTATTATTCCGAGTTTTTCCAAAAGCTTACCCGACTGTCCGTTAACGCACTCGAAAGTCAGCTTGTCCCTTCCGCTCATAGAATCAACTTTAGCTTCGATAACCGCCATGGTACAGCCGAAATCGCCTTCGACAAGCTCGTTTACGTATTCGGCTACACGCTCGTTTTCGGTTACGATTTCGAAACCGTAATTGCCGCCTTTTGAAACAACACTGCCGCTCGTTCTTATAAAAGCCGATAAAAACGCCGTTTTACAACATTCCGACGGGTATTCGGATTGCATTATTTCGTTTTTTATTTCTTCAGTAAAATTAGGCATTGCTTGCTATATTCCTCTTATATTCCGCTAAGCGGAACTTAGGTAATCTGCCGTCGATATTATCGATTTTATCCATAGGGAAAGTAGAATTATCCAGCAACTCTTCCGCAATTTTAGTATCGCCGACCCTTTCTGCGGAATGTGCGTCGGAATCTATTACGAAGCGCACACCCGTTTCCGCCATAGCGTTCAGCTCTTCCAAAGATACGTGGCGCTTTTTTGTGTTTATTTCTATATAAGTCCCGTACTCGGCGCAAACCGAAGCTACTTCGACCAAATCACAACAGCACTTGTAATTTATATGAGTTAAAATATCTATCGGATTATTTATTATCGCGTTGATATACGCTTTGGTAGTTCTATCTATAATTTTTGCGGACGGTTTTCTTCCGAATTTATACGCAGTATAATTTGCAATCATAATGTTGTACATATCGGAAAACCTTTTATATTTCAAAACCTCGTGTATACCGCACAGATATATATCGAACTTGTCCAAATCGCTGTTTTTCATATCGGTTTCGCCATCTACAGAAATAAGATTACTTTCCATCCCCATTAAGACTTTAACGCCAGTCAGCTTTTCAGCCTCTACAATTTCAGAGCGCAAATCAGCCAATTTTTTGCGCTTTAAACCAAATAAAAGATGATTAAACCCGTGGTCGGTTATCGCGATTTGTTTTAAACCGCGTTTTTGCGCAACGACGGCATTTTCCAAAACGGTATTTTTACCGTGAGAATAGGGCGTATGAGTGTGATAATCAGCCGTTAAATTCATTTAAAATCTCCTATGTAAACGACTTCTTCCTGTAATTGTACGCCGAAATCGTGAAAAACGCGTTCTTTAACAAACTTTATCAGGCTATCAACGTCGTCCGAGCTTCCGCCGTCGTTAATTATAAAGTTTGCGTGGGCTTCGGAAATATAAGCGCCGCCAATTCTAGTACCTTTCAAACCTGCTTTATCTATCAGCTCGCCCGAAGAAAAATCTGCACCGTTTTTAAAAACGCAGCCGCAACTTCTGCCTTTTGGCAAATGCTCACGTTTAATTTTAAAAAAGTTTAATTTCTCTTCTATTTCCTGCGGCGAAGCAAAATGCAAATCGAGTGTTACAGCCAAAATGATGCCATTTATGTTACGCATAGTACTTTGCCTATACCCAAATTTGCAATATTTAGAGCTGATTTTACCGCAAATATCGCCAAAATAATCAATATTAACAATATTTTGTGAAATAGCGCAATTTCCTATTCCCGCATTCATAAAAGCCGCGCCGCCTATACTTGCAGGTATTCCGTACATATACTCTATACCGCTTAACGACCGCTTTTTACAGTATTGTAAAATTTCAGATATTTTAGTTCCTGCAAGGCAATAAATACGCGTTTCGCTTAGTCTTACAATCCCGCTCATCTTTTTAAGACATATAACCGGCAAATTAATTCCTCTATCTGAAATTAATATGTTAGACCCGTTACCCAAGATAATAGGCTCTTCTCCTCTCGATTTTATGTAAGAATAGATACGTTTTGCCTGATAGGGTGATTTAGGGAAGTAGCACGAATCAGCATATCCGCCTAATCCGTACGTAGTCAGCCCTGATAATTTCACACGCTCACTACATCTGTCTGGATTTTTAATATATTTACTTAAACCGCTCTTATATAATAGCATTTTATAAAAATTTTATCAATTACTTTAATAAGCTTTTTATTTTATTTACGTCATTGTTTGCCGCAGCGCTTTTTAATTCAGCCAGATATCTATCCCCGCACGGCGAATTTAAAGCGTATTCAACGTCATTATCCTGTAAAAACTGCAATTCGTCACAGTATTTTTGTCCGTTCTTTGAAAACAACCCGACTTTATCTATATCTGAGTTATTCTCTGTAATATATTCAACAAACCTTTTGCATGTTTCATAACGGCTTTTATCACGCGCTAAAATGCTGATATTTTGGTACAAGTCGTTAAATACCGAAACTTTTTTCACCGAAAATGCAACTTCACGCGTTTTTAAACGAAAAACGTCGCGCTGAGTACCCAACATATACTTAAATTTACCGTTTAACAACTGTAAGTAAGCGTTTGTCGGCACGTCGCTTTTCGCTCCGCCTACGCCTATTAATGCTGAGGCTACCGCCGACAAATTGTCTTTACCTTCATTAACTATAATATTTGACGGACTAATGTCTGAAAATTCTGCGTTTTCTTGCAGGCTCATCAGACAATAACTGCCGTAACACCACGTTTTAAACACGAAATTAGTATTGTTGATATAGTTTAAGTGAGCGTTAAAAGTCGGTGTACAGGATATCATATCCGGCAGTTTGCCCATTTTTATATTTTCTTCCGCAGCCTCTGCGGAAATAGTTATAACGTTAAGGTATTTTTTCTGATTGCCAAAAAGCTTTACCGCTTTATTGCCAAGATATTGCGCCCTTGATCCTTTTCCGCCCTCGAACCCGTCAATCTGCCATAGCGTAATGACCTGCATTTGTTCGGCTTGAACGTTTTCGCGCGCATTTAAGGCTATAGACATAATCGGGACGGCAACACACAAAACTGCAATTAAAATTAATAGAGCTATTCTCTTTTTAGTAAACATATGATATTTTATTGCTTTTTACAGCAAAAAATACATAGGGGAATATTCCGAAAAGCGGAATATTCCCCCTGCCTCATGCAAAATCTGCGAAAAACCGTAAACGGTAACGCCCAAGATTACAATTGGCTATATATAAAGCGTTACCGCTTGTAACATTATCTTGGGCATTTTCAAACCTACTATACAGGTTTTGAATTATTTAGTTAAACTTTTTCAACGTATGTCGATTTCAGCAAAAAGTTTGAATCAAAGGTTTTTACACCTGTACCGTAGGTTTCGTTATTTAACTCCGTGGTTAAAAGCCTTAAACGCGTTGCCGAAATTGTAAAAGGTTGTTCTCCGTTTTCAGTATGCCAACTGAATTCATCCGTCGTCAAAGTATAGGTTCCGCTCTTGAAAGGATTTTCCGCATCGAATGTAGAACCAATATATTCCGTTTCGTTTGCCGACCTCTGATAACTGCAATCAATCATTTGATAACCGCCGTTAACGTAAGGTACACTATTTGAATCGTTGTTTTTCAGCAACGTATCAACACCGCGGAAAATACAGCTCTGCGCATAAACACTGCCGCCGTTCCCGCAAAGGATACATTGGGAAACAAGCCCGCATTTCCAACTTCCGTTAGCTTTCGTTACAGCAGACGCTGCGGACACACTTCTTAGTCTTGTTCTGTACGTAAGGTATTGCGAGCTGTCTACAAGACAATTGTAAACTACAGCGTTGCCGCCGCGGAGCTTGGGGATTCTGTCTTCAAGATTGATAAACTTGCAGTTTGCAAACGAAATCTGCAATTTCAAGTTGTAATTGTAATCATCCTCGCCGTATTTGGCGTTATCGCCGCACAAAAAGCCCTTCTTTTGCGGTATTGCTATTCCGTAAAGAATGTCTTCAAAGCTTATATCAGCATCTCTAAGCGCATTATAATACAGATAATTTTGTTTACCTTCCTGATATTCCTGTTCAATTTTGTCCATCATTTTGTACAAATAGCCGTCCTTATCGTCCGAACCCGAGTTGAAAGAACACCAGGAAATATGCAAGCCGTTTTCACCTGTTGCACCGTAGGGTGCGCGAAACGCAGTACCCGCATTTGAGTTATAAACGGGGTTAGAATAGTCGATCTGACCGTCGTAAGATTTGCCAAACGAGCAATGATCTATCCACACATACCCGCAGAACGCAATCTTAAAATAAGCCCAGCCAAACGCGTCGTAATCTCCGACTGCATCGGTGGTTGCCTTTGCACTGTCTTCCCATTGCCAAATTTCGTCAAACTGTAAATTTCTGAAAACGACGTTATTATCGCTTGTCAGTTTAAAACCGCAATGAGTAAGCTTTGTACCGTTTTTGGAATATATCAATAAATTTGAAGTATTTTCGACTTTAATTTGTGAAATGCCGTTCTCGGTAAACATATCCGACATCGTGAAAGCAGCAATCTGATTTGCGTTTCTTCTGCAAAAGTCCTCGACAATACTAGTATTGGCTTTAGCGGTTTCGCTCAGTTTATAGTAACCCAAGTTTAAATCCTGAGTTATTTCTATAACGCGAACTTTGCCTTCAAAATTCTCTTCAGTATATCCTTCTGCCGGTACTTGGGTGTATGTCTTTGATTCATCATCCCAAACGTTTGTATAGTGGTATTTTGCATCTGATAATGCTGTTATCAATTCATCTGCAGTAGATACAGTACGATAAAATTCCGTGTTTTCGTACTGTGAAAAATCACTGATATTTTCCTTTACGTACCCGTCTGCGGATAAATTATCCTTAACCACTGATGAAAGCGATTCGTACCACGAAGGCTGCTTCTCTTCACCGTTATCCCCTGTGTTATCTCCCGTGTTATCACCTGTACCGATATCCGTATCCGAATTGTCAGGCTTTTTATTCGGGTCGGTTTTTCCGGTACATCCAAAAAACATTGTTGCACATAGCGTCAGTGATATAATCGCAGCTAAAATTTTTTTCATTTCTTACTCCCCTGTTACATTTATATCATAAACATAATAATATAGTTTTATAAATTTTTCAAGGTCTGTACGTTAAATTATTTAATAATTTATTATAAAAATGCCGCCGACTAATTTAAGAGTCGGCGGCATTTTTTAATTTATTCTTCGTCCTCTTCGGGAAGTTCTACGTTGTGATAAACGTTCTGAACGTCGTCAA
>CAYXXB010000069.1:0-7125 GCA_964468955.1 uncultured Clostridia bacterium
GGTGATATTTACCTAAGCAATCACCGACGATACGCGCGCACTTTCTGAACGCTTTATCGCTGTACAAACCCAAATCGTGCATTGAGTAAAGTATTCTGCGGTGAACGGGTTTTAAACCGTCCCTTATGTCGGGTATTGCACGCGAAACGTTTACCGCCATTGCATACGCTATAAACGACTTTTTAAGCTCTTCATCCACTTCGACTTCGAGCATTTTCGTCATCGCAAGCGTTTTTATAAACTCTTCGGTGAGTTCGGGGCTTGTCTGTTTCTTAGCCATATTTCTCTCCTCCCCTTAAATATCCAACTCGGCAACGAGTTTCGCGTTGTCTTCTATAAACTGTCTGCGCAGTTCGGGTTGTTCGCCCATTAAGAGCGCGAACATTTTATCGGCTTCTACGGCGTCTTCCACGTTTATTCTTACAAGCGTGCGCCTTGCAGGGTCCATAGTCGTTTCCCAAAGCTGTTCTTTGTTCATTTCGCCCAAGCCCTTATAACGCTGAAGCTCGAACTTCATATTGGGATGTTCTTCCCTGAACTTTTCCAAAGCCGCGTCGTCGTAGAGGTACGTATCTTCTATGCCCTTGCCCGACACTTTGAAAAGGGGCGGCTGTGCTGCGTATACGTGTCCGTTTTCAACCAACGGGCGCATATAGCGGAAGAAGAACGTTAAAAGAAGTATTCTTATGTGCGAGCCGTCTAC
The DNA here is from genome assembly GCA_964468955.1 of uncultured Clostridia bacterium. Classification (GTDB taxonomy): domain Bacteria; phylum Bacillota; class Clostridia; order Christensenellales; family Borkfalkiaceae; genus Coproplasma. The sequence goes on from CAYXXB010000069.1 coordinate 704, forward strand.
GTCGGCATCGGTCATAATTATTATTCTGTCGTATCTTAATTTGCTTTCGTCGAAATTTTCCTGTATGCCGCAACCGAACGCGGTTATCATAGCCTTGATTTCCTCGTTTTCCAGAACGCGGTTTATGCGCACTTTTTCGACGTTGAGGATTTTACCGCGGAGGGGAAGAATTGCCTGAAAGCGCCTGTCGCGCCCCTGCTTTGCCGTACCGCCTGCGGAATCGCCTTCGACGATATATATTTCGCACAGCTCCGAACGCTTGTCAGAGCAGTCCGCAAGTTTACCGGGGAGCTTGGTGCTTTCCAGAACGCCCTTTCTCCTCGTTTCTTCGCGGGCAAGCCTAGCCGCGTCGCGTGCGCGCTGAGCAGTTAAGCAGCGCATAATCAGTTCTTTCGTTTCGGAGGGGTGTTCTTCGAGGTATGTTCCGAACTTATCCACTACCGCTTTCTGAACGAAACCGCGAACGTAGGTTGAGCAGAGTTTGCTCTTCGTCTGGCTTTCGTACTGTGCGTCCGCAATCTTGACGGAAACTACCGCCGTAATGCCTTCACGCACGTCCTCGCCCGAAAGCTTGTCGTTTTCCTTTAAGATATTAAGGCGGCGGCCCGCGTCGTTTATAACCTTTGTCAAAGCCACTTTAAAGCCGTCGAGGTGAGTGCCGCCGTCTGGCTGGCGGATATTGTTCGAGAAGGGGAAAATCTGTTCGGAATAACCGTCGTTGTACTGAATGGCTACTTCCAAAAATTTGTCGTCGCCCTCGCTCTCTTCAAAGTATACTGGGCTTGCAAACAGAACGTTTTTGCCCTCGTTTATGTCCTGTATAAAATGAACTACGCCGCCTTCGTAACAGAACGTGTCGTGCCTTGCCTTTTCTCCGCGGAAATCTGTCAGGGTGAGAGTCAAGCCCTTGTTAAGATAGGAAAGCTCTCTTAAAAGCGTTCTCAGCGTTTCGTAGTTGAATTCGATAGTTTCGAACATCGTGGGATCGGGATGGAAACAGATTGAAGTTCCCGTCGCTTCCGTGTCCTCTATTATCTTCAAAGGTTCTTCGGGAACGCCCTCGTGATACACCTGACGGAATTTGTGTCCGCGCTGGCACACCTCGGCAATGAGCGTATCGGAAAGCGCGTTAACGCAGGAAACGCCGACACCGTGGAGTCCCGAGGAAATTTTATAACCGCCCGCCTTGTTGCCGCCGCCGAATTTACCGCCGGCATTGAGGTTGGTGAGCGCCAGCTCTACGCCCGAAATTCCTTCCTCTTCGTTAATTCCCGTGGGGATACCTCTGCCGTTATCTTTTACGGTACAATATCCTTCCGCCGATATGGTCACTTCAATCTTGTCGCAATAACCAGCAAGCGCTTCGTCTATGGAATTATCTATGACTTCGCGCACCAAGCAATGCAGACCTTTTTCATCTGTAGGTCCGATATACATTCCGGGGTGTTCCCTTACGGGTTCGAGTCCCTTTAATGCTTTTAAACTGTTTGCGTCGTAGGAAGACTGCACTTTTTCGGGCATAATTTTACTCTCCAAAAACTATTTTTTTTATTATACCATATTATTAGAAATAAGGCAACATTTTGACAAAAAAATAAGCGCGAAAAACGCATAAAATCGCACTAAAAACATATAATATTTTTATGAATAAATGCAAGGAATTATTAAGCGGAAAAAACTGGACGGAAGGCATTATTTACGAGTGTGAAGCGTGCGGCAACCACGTGTGCAAAAACTGTGCTATTGTATGGAAATACGTATGTCCGAACTGCTTCGGGCGGCTGCTGAGAATAAGTTAAATAAAGAAAAAACGGAGCGCTTTCTTCAAACCGAAGATAGCGCTCCTTATATTTATTTTTTCTTTTTAGCCATTATCAAGGATAAAATTTCGAAAGTTTTTGAGTTTAATGCCAACGTTGTATTTTGCAAATAACAAAACAGATAATGTCCGCCTTTCGGACAGCTTGAAATCATACCGCTATCGACAATTTTATTTGCCGATTTAATAATTTCTAAGCAATATGTAAAGAAGTTTTGCTCTTCCGATAGCTTAATCTTTTTTCTTATTTTATTTTCCGTTTTGCGGGAAACATTAAAATGAATTTGATTTTCAAGTAAAAAGTCCCGCAATTCGTCGGTTTTCGAATTCTCTATATCAAGCAAAATAGTCTTTGCCTTTTCCAAGAATTTAAACGGTACAAAAATTCTGTAATTTGACAACGGCAAAGCAAAACGGCTTTCCAATCCGCTCCCGTATGGTAATGCCGAGCAATGTATTTCGTTTTCTTTAAGAATACCTATTAAGTCTTCGCCAAACGATAAACTGTTTTCAGTTAAAAGGCAAAAATCTTCCTCTTTGATTTGGCGAAGCTTTTTTGTCCCGCATAATGGGCAACGCTCTAGCTCGGTAGCACAACAGCAGTTCTCGCAATATTTCATTTAAGTGTCCACTTCGCTGTCGGTCATATCGTCGTAGTCGTATTCGGCAGGCAGGTAGCCAACTAAATCCTTATAGCGCATAAAGTATTTATACGCTTCAGAATCGTTGCCTATGGCAAGGTAGTATTCGTATCTGAGCTGTGTGAGAATTATAAAGTTCACGTCGTCCTCGGGCAGTTGGGGAACGTCGAGGAAAAGCCCCTCGTCAAGCTCTCTTAAAAGTTTGCCGGAATGTTGCAAACCCTGTATTTTCAAAATTGCAAGCATAACCTGAGCGGTCGGCTTGTTTGTGATAAGTTCCCACGCCACAAGCCCGTCCGTTTTGCCGCTCTTGTATTCGAACGGCACGACGTTTATCAAAAACGAATAGAACGTGTACGGCAGAACTATACAGAAGAACACAGGCACTGACGGAACGGCGAGTGCAATCACGCCGAGTGCAATCAGCAGAAAATCGAACGCCAAGCCCGCCAAAGTGGTTGCTAACATTCTCGCTTTCATATGCCTCGAGCCGTAAGGGAACACTTCCACCGACGAGCTTTTGAAAATGCGTATTTTAGGCGGTTTTACGCCCATTAAACATATCAACCCCACAATTAAATGCGCGCCTTCGTGAATCAGCCCTTCGGCAAACGCGCCGAGAACCACTAAAATTATATATATCGGAATAAGCGCGTACAGCTCCACGTTTGCAAAAGCCGCATCCGTGCAGAACACAAAGCCGCAAACAACCGCAAGTATGACGGCGAAAACCGCCGCTACGGTTGTGATAACCGTGTTTTTCATTCGTTGCCCCCTGTTTTATTACTTTCTTTCGCCGAGTTTAGAGAGAACGTACCCTTCTAAATTATCGCTTTCGGAAACTCTTACGGCGCGAACGCCAAGCTTTTTCATAACCATATACAAAAGCACTGCCCCGCCGCCTATAAGGTCTGCGGAAGACGAACATATCGTTTGTTCGCGAATTTGCTCTACTGGCAAGGTCGTCAGCTCCTTAGCCAAAGCGTAAACTTCTTCCTGCGTTAATTGCGTTCCGTGAGTTACGTCGGGATTGTAAACCTTTATACCGCGCTTTATACAGGCAAGACGGGTTGCCGTGCCTCCCACGGCGTACATATCGGCTTCTGAAAAATCCACGTTTCCGTACTCTTTTATTTTCTCCGCGACGAATTGTTCTATTTTGTCAAGATTTCTGCCCGCATAATTTAATATGCGCACAGTGCCTATATTCACGCTTTTGGAATAATTTATACTGCCGTCGGCGCTTACAATAACTTCCGTGCTTGCACCGCCCACGTCGATAATGCCTCCGTCGTTGCCGCGCAATGCGCCCAAAAGCCCGATTTGCGCTTCCCTTTCACCGCTTACGATATCGACTTCGATACCGCACAAATCCCGCACTTTATCTGTAAAAGCTTCCGGATTTGCGCAAGATCGAACAGCCGCCGTCGCAAAAGCGTATATCTTGTCCGCCCCGTCCGCTTCCGCTTCGCGTACAAAAGATTCAACCGCGCGTGCAGTGCGTTCGACTGCCCGTTCGTTTAAAAACGGACTGTCGTTAAGTCCCTCGCCGAGACGGGTAGTACACATTCTTTTATATAAAGTTTTTCCGTCCGCCCACATCAAAAGGCGAACGGAATTAGAACCTACGTCTATTGCCGCTATTTTCATAGTCAGTTTGCGCCCTTTTCGGGCAAAAGATTTGACACGTCCTCTCCGAGCTGTCCGAGAGCCGTCACTATTCTTCTGTATTCTTCGTCGTTTTCCAATCTGTCCAAAATATCTCCTGCCTCTTCATACTGCTGCTGCAATTCGTATAATTCGGCATAAAGTTGTTTTTTGCGTGCGCTCAAAACGCTGATAGTCACGATTTGGTATATTATTACCGCAACGATTATAAAGACGAGAATTATAGCGTTAACCGTTACCGCCGCTACTATTCTGTTGCGCTTTTCTTCGCCCATGAACGCTCTCCTTGTGAATTTTACACCTATTTAGACTATTATACACTTTTTTAATAAAAATTGCAATAATTACGTGCAAACTTTTTATATAAATTATTGCGCCCAGAGCGCATCCTATAAGCATATACAGCCTTAACGAGTAAAATTCAAAAGTAATAGAAGTAAAAACGAACATCACCGCAAATACGGTAAAGTATAAAATATCGCAAAGACAGGTGAAAATCTTGTCCTTTACGGTGTATTTTCGCTTATTTAAACCGCAGACAAACACCCTCGCGACGTAAAGCACTTCGTACACTACCCCGCTAAGCACCCCGCAGAGCATACAGCATAAAAATATAAAAATCTGCATTTACTTAAACAGTTTCTGTTTTAATCCCGTAGATTTACCCGAATACTTTACGCCGAAAATTTCACCAGAAGCCGAGAACTGTCCGTTGGTTTTTGAAAAAGAAGTTATCTTCATTCCGCTTCCCGAAACCACTATTCTGCCGCCGCCGTAAGTCAAAATCAGCTGGGTGGGCGAAAACGCGTCCACCGATTCTATGCCCGTAGCCGTTATGCGTTTACAGTTTTCCACGTTTAAAATATGTTGCTGTTCCGTCTGTTCCAAAATAAATACCTCGCAAAACTATATTATTTGCGAAGCGTGAATTTTATGATTGTGAATCGTCCCGGGACGGTTCGGATTGTTCTTCGGAAGGTTGCTCCTCCGCAGTATATGCCGTGCCGAAAAGCGAAACGTTGCCGTTTTGCATTGTTTCGGTTTGATGATATTCTGGTGCGTTTTCGTCGTAAACGAAGAATTGCTGTTTGGGTCCGTTATCGCACATTAAAACCTGCTGCTTGCGGTATTTGAATATGAGCAGAAATGCAACCCATAAATCACCGCAACAACCGCCGAAATGCAGGGCGAAGAGTACTAAAAAAGCACCTGCCAAAAAGGGTTCGGGAATTAGAAATATTGTCGGCAACATCCATATACTATGAATAACGAAGGGCGCAAGAACGGAAATAAGTGCAGTTTTCTTGTTGACGTATCCTTCCTTTAATCCGCAGTAAGCTACGGTAAGCGTAAGCCCGAACTTGAGTTTCTGTTTGGTGAGCAATTTATAGCAAAGCCCGTGCATCAGCTCGTGTAATACGAGGTACACAAAGTAACCGATTAACAGTATCAATATCCCGATAAATTGATATATAGTTTCGCTTTCCTCATTGTAAAGGCTGCGCACACCGTATCTTGCAAAGTAAAGCGCCACGCCTACCACGAGAGCAATTAACATAGCGACAACGTTTAAAAGAGCGCCGGTACTGCCCTTTTTTGCGTCTATGCAGTAATCTTCGCGAAAGTCAGGAGGCAATTCCTTGTAGTAGTTGTTTAATCTTTCGTTTGCCATAATACTGTTTTACTGTATGCCTTTCTTTAATTTAGCGTTTGCTTTAGCGCGCAATTCACTGTCAAGAATACGCTTTCTGATACGGATATTCTTGGGCGTGATTTCCAAAAGCTCGTCGTCGCCGATAAATTCAAGGCACTCTTCCAAACTCATACGCTTAGGAGTAATAAGCCTTAACGCGTCGTCAGACGATGACGAACGGGTATTCGTCAGATGTTTGGTCTTGCAGACGTTTACGTTTATATCCTCGTTCTTGGGCGATTCGCCTATAACCATACCTTCGTAAACGGGAGTACCCGCACCGATAAAGAGCGTACCCCTTCCCTGCGCGTTGAAAAGCCCGTAAGTTACGGCTTCACCCGTTTCGAACGCAACTAACGAACCCGTACTGCGGCGGGATAAATCGCCCTTGTAGGGTTGGTATTCGAAGAACACGCTGTTCATAACGCCCTCGCCCTTGGTCGAGGTTAAAAATTCAGACTTGTAGCCGAACAGTCCGCGCGCGGGGATAATAAATTCCAGACGCGTGCGGTTGCCGATAGCCGACATATGCAGAAGTTCGCCTTTTCTGTTGCCCATACTCTGGAACACTGCGCCGGTTGCATCGTCGGGAACGTCAACT
>CAYXXB010000070.1:0-7088 GCA_964468955.1 uncultured Clostridia bacterium
CTTTTGAACAGCGAGGGTAAGAAGATGGGTAAGACCGCAAAGGGCGCGGTCTGGCTTGACGAAAACAAGACGTCGCCCTACGAGTTCTACCAGTACTGGCGCAACGTAGACGACGCCGACGTTATGAAGTGTATCAAAATGCTCACGTTTATCCCCATGGAACAGATTAACGAAATGGAGAAGTGGGACGATAGCCGCATCAACGAGAAAAAGGAAATTCTCGCGTTCGAGCTTACCAAGCTCGTTCACGGCGAAGAAAAGGCGAATACTGCTATGGCACAGGCTAAAGCGGCGTTCGGCGGAAGCAGTGAAAATCTGCCTGTAAAAGATATAAAAGTGGAAACGCCCACGATAATCCCCGTGTTGGTTGCTGCCGGAATTTGCTCGAGCAACGGCGAAGCGAGAAGGCTCATTCAGCAGGGCGGCGTTTCGATAAACGACGATAAAGTGACGGATATAAACGCGCCCGTTGCAAACGGCGATATTCTGCACAAGGGCAAGAAAATCCACGTTAAAATACATTTAATTTAAAGCGTTATGGAAGAGAGATATCTTTCGCTTGCGGGTGAGACGGTAACCGAAAAGGTGATTGAAAAATCGCGCTTTATCACAATTAGCCGCCATATATGCGGAGAGGAAGAGGCAAAAGCCTTTATTGCGGAAATTTCCGCAAAGTATTCCGACGCTACCCACAACTGCTATGCTTACGTTGCGGACAGACTGGGAAACACGCTCCGCTTTTCTGATAACGGCGAACCTCAGGGAACGGCGGGAATGCCTATGCTCGACGTTTTAAGGGCGCATAAGCTGTGCGAATCCGCCGTGGTGGTTACCCGCTATTTCGGCGGTATAAAGCTGGGCGCGGGCGGACTCGTCAGGGCGTATTCGGGTTGCGTTGCCGAAAATATTGCGTCGGCAAAAATTGTAGCTTACGAACCCTGTATAGAAAGCGGTTACGTATTCGACTATCCCGACGTAACGGGCGCAACGCGCTTCTTCGCAAGTCGGGGCGCCGACGTTTTAAACGCCGATTACGGAAATTCCGTAACGTTTACAGTGGCGATAAAAAAGGAAGAGGAAGCCATTTTCAATTCCGAGCTTATAAACGCCGTCAACGGCAGGGTACAGATAAAAAAATTAAGGGAATATTACTTCCCGTTTGCAATTAAATAAAACATAAAATCCCCCGACTTTTCAGATAAGTCGGGGGATTTCGTCATATATAAATTTCTAATATTAAGCGTCCGTTTCTTCGTCGTCTTCAGCGCCGGTTTGCTCTTCGATTTCTTCCGCTTCCTCGGTTTCTTCCTCGGCCGCAATTTCTTCGCTTTCGGCTTCTACTGTTTCTTCGGAAAGCTCTTCTTCGGTTTCTTCCGCAATTTCTTCCTCGGCTTCGCCGTCTTCAACCGCTTCGGTTTCTTCAATCACTTCCTCGGTTTCTTCTTCCTGCTCTGCGAAAACGGCATCGGGGTCAATTGCCCTTATCCAGCCTTCGGGTGCTTCGGTTTCACCGTTCTGAATACCCGTAAGGGTGTCGTAAAGCTGTTTGATAACGGGACCCATTTCTTCCATACCTGAAGGGAAGAGTATCTCTTCGCCGTGGTCGTAAATTCTGCCTACGGGTGAAATGACTGCGGCTGTACCGCAAAGCCCGCATTCTGCAAAATCCTTGACTTCTTCGAAAGTTACGGGACGGTGTTCGACTCGCAAATTCAGATAATTTTCCGCAACGTAGCAAAGCGAACGGCGGGTGATTGAAGGGAGAATACTGTCGGATTTGGGCGTAACTATTGTGCCGTCCTTGGTTACGAATATAAAGTTTGCTCCGCCCGTTTCTTCAACGAAAGTGCGGGTAGCCGCGTCGAGATACATATTCTCGTCAAATCCGCAGTTGTGAGCGTCCACGATTGCGTGCAGGCTCATAGCATAGTTCAAGCCCGCTTTGATATGTCCCGTGCCGTGGGGGGCGGCTCTGTCGAAGTCGCTCACGCGGATGCTTATAGGCTTCACGCCGTTTTTAAAATAAGGTCCGACGGGGGAAGCAAACAGCCTGAACTGATAGGTTTCGCAAGGTTTTACGCCTATAACGTTCGACGTGCCGAAAATATAGGGGCGAAGGTAGAGGGAAGCGCCGCTGCCGTAGGGAGGAACGAAATCCTTGTTGGCGGCTACGACCTGTTCTACCGCCTTTAAAAACATACCCTCGGGCAGAGGGGGCATTTCAAGCCTTGCCGCCGACTGCGCCATTCTTTCCGCGTTCAAGTCGGGGCGGAAGGTTACTATACTTCCGTCCTGTGCGGTGTAAGCTTTCAAGCCTTCGAACGCCGTCTGAGCGTATTGCAACACTCCCGCGCTTTCGGGAATGACGATTTTGTCATAAGTCGTCAATCTGCCCTCGTTCCATTTGCCGTTCTTGTATTCCGCAACGAAACGGTAAGGGGTTTTAACGTATCCGAAACCTAAGTTTTCCCAATCGATATCAACAGCCATAAAAATCTGCCCTCATCAAAAGATTTACAGTGTTATTATACAGTATTATGTGTAGTCTGTCAATAAACATAATTGATAAAATTTCAGTGATATAATGCAATAATCATAATTGACAAAGTAAATTTCAAATGCTAAAATAATAGAGGCGCGGAGGATAACGCCTATGCCTGAAATAACTTCTATAGAACCGCAGATAAAGGATAAAACCCGTTGCAGTATTTTCGTTGACGGCAGATTTTATTGCGGAATAAAATTAGAAGTTGCAATTAAGTTTCGCTTAAAAGCGGGTATGCATATCGAAAAGGAAGAGCTTGATAAAATCCAGCTCGAAACGGAAAAATCTCAGGCAATGGATAAAGCGTTGACGCACCTTTCCGCCACAATGAAAACACAAAAGCAAATGCGCGATTTCCTCACGAAAAAGGGATATGTTCAAGCCGTTGCCGACTATGTTATAGAACGGCTGAATTACTACGGATACGTAGACGACGCGGCATATTGCAGGGCGTATCTTTCAAGCGTAAACGGCAAGGGCAGGCGTGCGATAGAAGCCGAGCTTTTAAAACGCGGCGTGGACAAGCGTATTGTAGAAGAGGCTTTGTGCGGGTACGAGGAGAGCGAAGAGGAAATAGTCGCTCTCTTGAAAAAGTATCTGCGCGGTAAAGAGATAAATAAGGAAAATTTGTATAAAGGCTGCCGCTATCTTGTAGGAAAAGGTTATTCTTACGAATCGGCAAAGAGCGCAGCGGAAAGTTTAGATGAAGGCGAAGATTATTGAATTAGAGGAGATTGATTCTACAAACTTATTCTGTAAAAGATGCAATGCGGATGAGTTCGATTGCGATTTGATAGTAACAGCGGAAAGGCAGACTCAGGGCAGAGGAACAAAGGGACGCAGTTTTTCTTCCGAAGAGGGCGGACTGTACATATCCTTAATGCGGAAAATGGAAAATTTCGATTTTTCCCAAACCTTTTCCATAATGATTAACGCGTGCGTGGCGGTGTGCGAAACGCTCGAAAAAATAGGGCTTGAACCGCGCATAAAGTGGGCTAACGACGTGCTTGTTGGCGGTAAAAAAATCTGCGGAACGCTGATTGAAAACAGACTTTTGTCGAACAACGTATGCACGTCCGTCGTAGGTATGGGAATAAACGTAAACAACCCATTGCCCGACGATTTGCGCGAAACGGCTACGTCTGTCAGCGAGCAGAAGGGAAAAGCGTTTTCCGTTAAAAAGCTGCGCAACATTCTTATCAGAAATTTACAGAAAAATTATACGGTTGCGGATTATAAACGCTACGTCGATTGGTTCGGCCGTGAAGTAGACCTAACCTGCGGCGACAATGTTATTACCGCGACCGCTTTGGACGTTGATAACGACGGTTCGCTCGTCTGCGAAATAGACGGCGAAGTCAAAAAAATAAACAGTGCTGAAATGAGTTTGAGGTTAAAATGCAATACTATTTAACAATCGAGCAAATGCGTGCCGCTGACGAATTGACTATCCGCAGCGGTTTCCCCAAGGCAACGCTTATGCGCCGCGCAGGCTGCGCAATAGCGGAAGAAGTATACGACGCGGCGCAAACGCTTGGCGTAAAAGACGTGCTTGTCGTGTGCGGTACGGGCAATAACGGCGGCGACGGCTACGTCTGCGCGAACGAATTGCTCTCCCGCGGGCTGAACGTAAAAGTTTACGCCGTAGAAGGCAAAATGACCGCCGACTGCTCGCGTGAAAAGAAGCGCTATAAGGGCGAATATTCACAGCGCATTGCCGGCAAAATTATCGTAGACTGCATTTTCGGTACGGGTCTTTCGCGCGCGGTAGAAAGCGGATATGCAAACGTTATCAAAAAGATTAACGCGAGCAACGCGTACGTAATTTCGGCGGATATGCCAAGCGGTTTGTGCGGAGACACCGGCGCTGTTATGGGTGTTGCCGTAAAAGCGGATATGACGGTGGCAATCGCATATCCCAAATTGGGCTGCGTTATGGGCGACGGTCTTGACTATTGCGGGAAGCTTGTCGTTAAAGATATTAAAATCAAAGCGCAGGACGGAGTGTGCGCAAGCGCATACGACGAAGAGGATGTTGCCGCTCTGTTCCCTGCACGCAAACACAATACCAATAAGGGCAGTTACGGCACGGCTTGCCTTGTCGCAGGGTCGGAAAATTTCCCCGGCGCGGCGGCTTTATCCGTTGCGGCGGCGTTGAAGTCGGGTTGCGGATATGTGTGCGCAAACGTTGCAGAAAGCCTTAAAATGAGTATGTTCCCCGTATATCCTCAGGCAATCTATTCATCGGAAGTTGATTTGAATGCGGAAAGCATTGCGATAGGTATGGGTTGCGGCAACACCAAGGAAACGTACGATAAGATTTGTTATCTTCTTGAAAATTACTCGGGTAAGCTGATAATAGACGCGGACGGTATAAACGCCCTCGCACAGTTCGGCAAAGCCGTGTTGAAGACGGCAAAGTGCAAGGTGCTTATAACCCCTCACGTCAAAGAGTTTGCCCGCCTTTCGGGGTATGCTCTGAAAAATATTACTGCAAATCCCTTGGAATTAGCGAAAAAATTCGCTAAGGAATACAATGTAATAGTACACCTTAAAAATGCCGTGTCGGTAACGAGCGACGGGGAACGCTGTATTCTTTCGCTCCACGGCAACAGCGCGCTTGCAAAGGCGGGAAGCGGCGATATGCTTTCGGGCTTGATTTGCGGCGGCGCTGCAAGGGGATTAGACCTTATTCAAGCGGCGGTAAGCGCTCAGTATATTTTAGGCACAACTGCGGAAATCTGCTCGGAAGAGTTGGCTGAATACTGCGTGACCGCGTCGGATATCATAAATAATTTACATTTATCCGTCAAACGCTTGACGCAAAAGAAATAATGTGTTAAATTAAATCCGTTGAAAGGGAGTAGTTTAAGGCAAACTTCGTCATCACGGCGCAACCGCTCGGAGTTTGACACCGACTTTTAAATTTCGGTAACAAGACTTTTAACTTAAGGCTCGCAAGAGTTTCTTTAAGTTAAAGGTCTTTATTTTTTTACAACTTTCACACCGCGCAGTCGGATACGGCGGCGTAAAAACGTTAATAATTGGCAATCAATAAGTATAGCGAGGGTTTAACAATGGCATTTTTATGGATATTTGCTTTGCTTGTGGGCTTTGTTTTGTTGGTGAAGGGTGCGGACTTCTTTGTAGACGGCGCTTCCGGCATAGCCGCCAAATTAAAAGTTTCCACTTTCGTCATAGGTTTGACGGTGGTGGCGCTCGGCACTTCCGCACCTGAAGCGGCTGTGTCTATCATCGGCGGCATAAAAGCTTCTATGGGTGATATGAGCGGTGCAAGCGTAATTATGGGCAACGTTTTAGGCAGCAATATGATAAATATTTTGCTTATTCTCGGCATATCCGCGCTCATTGCCAAAATCCCCGTTGAAAAAAGCTCGCGCTATATCGAAATTCCCTTTTTAATAGGAATAAGCTTGCTTTTCATTTTCCTCGGAGACTGGGGTCAAAGCTTCACTTGGTACGACGGCTTGATTTTGCTCTTTTTGTATGCTCTGTTTATGGCTTATACGATAGTAATGGCAAAGCGCAACAAGCCCGTGCTTTTGGAACAGTCCATAACGGCGACGCCCACGGTTGAAGAAACTGCCGTTGCCGCGCGCGAAGGCTTTTTCGGTTTTATCGATAAAGTGAAAGCGAAGTACGGAGAGCTTAAAGAAAAGACTTGGTTCTTAATTTTGATTACGGTAATAGGACTCGGAACAGTGGTAGGCGGCGCTCAGCTTGTAGTTGACGGCGCAACGTATATCGCATTGAACGTTTTCCATCTTTCACCGGGTATTGTCGCGCTCACTGTCGTTGCGTTCGGCACGTCGCTTCCCGAACTCGTAACTTCCGTTTCAGCCGCAAGAAAAGGCGATATGGGTCTTGCGACGGGCAATATCATAGGCAGCAATATCGCAAATATCCTGTTCGTTGCGGGCTTGGGTTTTGTAAGCGCGGCGGGGGCTGTCGGTGGCGTTCCGTTCGACGTATCCACTCTTGCGGACGGCTATTTCTCGATAATAGCTGCGGTTGTGCTTCTTGTCTTCTCGTTCTTCAAGGGCAACAAGCTCGGCAAAGCTGCGGGTATAACTATGCTCACGCTGCTGTTCGGCTATTTCGCATACAGGCTTACCTGCGAAATAGTGTTGCTCAATACGGGCGTGGACTATATGATAAAGATACCCACAATATTTTAATTTCTCGTAAATTTCTTTTTCTTGCGCAAAAAACAAATTTACGAATTTAAGGGCGTTGCCCTCTTGCCGCATTAAATCAATGCCCTCAATTATTAAATATGCGGCAATTCACCTAGTGAGCCGAAAGTATTCGCAAATTGGGTCGCGCTGCGGAAAAGTGTGATTTTCCTTGCTAGGTTAATTGATTTTTAAAGTATAATTCCGCCCGCAACAGTCAACAATTTATATGGCTGCGGGCGTATAATATAATATGACTGCCCGATGCACGGTAAATTTTTCCGTGTGCCTGAGAGGTTTAAGATGACGATAAAACGCGGTGAACTGTACTATGCCGATTTGTCGCC
>CAYXXB010000071.1:0-6976 GCA_964468955.1 uncultured Clostridia bacterium
GCGTATTTTTCAACCGAAATAAAGGTTATAACCTTGTCGAAAGGTCCTTCGATATAAAGCTGAACCTGCGAGTGCTGGTCGGTTACGCCCAAGCTCTTTACGGGGGTCGTGCCTGCGTTTACTACTTTGCCGTTGTAGTCTACGGCTTTACCCAAGCTTTCAGCCCAAAGCTGGCAGTACCAGTCCGCCATAAGTTTTAAATTGTCCGAATAAGGCATTAAAACGTTGATGTTTTTACCCTGTTTCATCGTTATGTACTGCAAAGCCGCGCAAGCGAGGGCGGGGTTTTTGGAAATATTGGGTTTGGAGCAAAGGCTGTCCATATAAGCCGCGCCCGCAAGCATACCCTTGATATCGATGCCGAGAACAGCCGCGGGAAGAAGACCAACGGGGCAAAGCTCGGAGAATCTGCCGCCTACGCCGTCGGGAAGCACGTACTTTTTAACATTGCCGCCCAAGCTTGCGTCTATCTTGTTCAAATTACCCTTAGCCGCGTCCGTCGTGAAAATCATATTTTCGGCAATATTCACGCCCGCTTTCTGCAAGATATCGGAAATTATGAGGTACTGCGTCATAGTTTCGCTTGTAGCACCCGACTTGGAAATTACGTTAAAGCAAGTCTTTTCGGGTTCGATAACGTCCAGCAAAGCCGCCATTCTTACGGGGTCAACGTTGTCTTCCACGTAGAATTTAGGACCCTTCCTCTTCGAAGGAGGTAATTCGTTATAATGCAAATGGCAAAGCGCATTGAAAGCCATTATAGGTCCGAGAGCGCTGCCGCCGATACCGAGTACTACGAAATATTTGAACTTCTTTCTTACTTCCTTTGCGGTTGCAAGTATGTCCGCAACTATTGCGTCCTGATTGTAAGGAAGCTCCGTCCAGCCCATAAACAGTTCGTCCCTGCCGCGGTTTGCAGCAACGTAATTGAACGCCGCCTCCGCCTGATCTTTCAAAGCTCTGAGTTCACTGTCCTTGACGCCCTTATCGCCAAGCGATTTGGACATCATATAGTTATAGTCTACGGTAACCCTCATAGCGTTGCGCCATTCTTTGGTCTTATAAGCCATTGTCATTTTCCCTCCGACAAATTTATTTTGCTTTTTATGCGGTCAGGCTTTAAATTGCCATATCCCGCTACGATAAAATTATATAACAAACGTACGGTTTAGTCAATATACAAATCGAAATTTACCCCAAATATTACCCATTTTCGCTTAAAACACTTGCACAAACAATCGTTTTTGACATATAATTGATTTATGATAATTCTCAACGCCGACCAAAAGCAAGCGGACAAGCTGATTACAGACTGGTTTTTTAATGGTTCGAGGCAGGTTTTCGTGCTGACGGGTTACGCAGGCACGGGCAAGACCTCCCTTTTAAAGCATACCGTTTTAGACAGCCTTAAGCTTATCGACGGCGAGAGTGCGGCTTTCGTTACCCCGACCGGAAAAGCAGCGACGGTGCTTATTAAAAAAGGCGTTACCGCCTGCACCGTTCATAGGCTTATCTATCAGTCGCAGACGGTTGAACAGGAAGTCGAAGTAAACGGCAAGAAAGTTAAGGTCGAACGGCTTATCTTCCGCCGCCGCGACAGCATTGACAAGGCGATAAAGCTTATCGTTTTAGACGAAGCTTCTATGGTTTCCGACGATATGCTTTTGGATATTTTAAACTTCGGCGTAAAGGTTCTGCTTTGCGGCGATAACGCGCAGCTTCCGCCCGTCGAGGGCTTTAACACCTACCTTAAAAATCCCGACTATACGCTTACGCAGATAGTACGGCAACAGGAAGACAACCCCATTATCCGCCTTTCACAGCTTGCGAGAGAGGGAAAATTTTTACCTTACGGAAACTACGGCGATAAAGCGTTCGTTATAAACGGACGGCGTTTTGTCGGGGAACAAAGGGCGTTTCTTTTAAACAAGGCGGAACAGATTATATGCGGTCTTAACTCCACCCGAGCAAAAATAAACGACGAAATGCGCTCTATAAAGGGCTATGACGGTTGCCTTCCCAACAGCGGGGAAAAGCTTATCTGCACTTATAACAATTGGGAACAGTATATAGACAATGAGTTGCGGTTCAACCTTGTCAACGGCATTATCGGAACGGCTATCGAACCATTTTACGACCGCGAAAAAGGCATCGGATTTACGCAGTTCAAGCCCGACTTTTTAGACGAAAACTGCCCCGAAGCTCTGCCCTTCGATACGGGCATTTTCGAAAACGGGCGCTTTAGATATAAACACGGCGACTACTTTGCGAAATTCAACGAGGACGGCGAAGCTGTGGGTGCATTCACCTTGAACCGCTTTGAATACGGCTACTGCATATCATGCCACAAATCGCAGGGTTCGGAATTTAATTCCGCAATAGTTTTCGACGAAAGCTACGCCTTCCGCGATGATGCTTCCCGCTGGCTGTATACCGCCGTCACCCGCGCCAAAGAAAAATTAATTCTGATAAGATAAAATTTAAGGGACAGCTTTTTCGGCTATCCCTTTTTTTTACGTTTTTATAGTACCGTCGTCGTAATAAGTCAAAGGCGCGATTGTTAAGGCGTGGGGCGTACACAATATCGGCGCGGAGCGGCTTCCGCTTAAAGCGGGCGTATAAACGCAGTCCTTATGAGTGGAACAGTCGCTCGCGGTAACTTTAACGCTCTTTTCTTTTTTATCTATCACAATGCGGTTGTAACCCGCTTTGCCGTCGGTATAAAAAGTTAAAATAAGTTCGTCCTCGCCGTCCTCTTCCACTTCTATATTTTCGGCTTTCGCTATCTCGTACTTGCCTTCCGTAAAGCTGTAAGTTAAAACCTGTTCGCCCTTATAACTTACGGTTATGCCTTCGAGCTTGCTTCCCTTGCCATGAAAAGCCAACACGATAAAGAGTACGGCTATCGTGCCGACAAGCAAGCCGTAGACGAGCAAATCCCATATTTTAAACCATTTTGCGGTTTTTACCTGTTCTATCTTTTTAAGCGACATCGTTAAGTATTATCCTGCCGTCTTCAACCGTGTTTGCAATGCGGTACTGCGTGTTTTTAACAGTTATATCCTGCGGGCGGTTGGTTATAATCTTACCCTCTCCGTCCTCGAAAATGAGCATTATAACGGTTCTGTCCGTCAGCTTTTCGTTGATAAATTCCACCGCTTTTTGCTTGCCCATACACGAAAGCGCTGTAGTGAGCGCGTCGTCTTCCGTCGCACTACCCCCTATCACCGTTACCGAAGCAATGCCCGTCTGAATGGGGCTGCCAGTAAACGGGTTTATTATATGGCAATATCTCACGTCGTCTTTAATGTAATACTGCAGTTTATCACTGCTTGTGGAAAGGTTGCAGTCCTTTACTTTAACAGAGCAAAAGCTGTCAGCTTCTCTGGGGTCGTGAGGCTCTAGCGTGTAATACCCGTCCGCGTCGAATGCGTAACATTTAACCACCATACTCGAAAAGCTGAAATTGAACAAGCCGTAATTATAGCCCTTTTGCGCCATTAAAGATGAAACCTTGTCCGCACACCAACCCTTGCCTATACCGCCTAAATCTACCGCAAGCGAATATTCCACGCCGTCTACAGTGACGGTTTGAGAGGGCTTAACCGCGTAATACTTGCCGTTCTCTGGAATTTTCTCGCTATTATCAGGTATCAGTTTAATATCCTCAAAGTAAGATGCAAGCTCTTGAAATGCTGAAACGGTCTGCTCGTAAGGTAACTGTGGCGCTTTTTCGCCTGTAAGCGGGAAGCCGTAAGCTTTGACGCTGAAATAGACCGCGGGGTTGTAATAGCCTTCTGTCAACTCGTATATTTCCTTAGCTTTATTAAGAACGTCGTATGCGGTTTTATCTATCTCCACGGTTGCGCCCGCTTCCGCGTTATTGAATTCGTATATGCAGGACGAAACGAGCGTTGCGCTTAAGCTGTTATCCGCCGAATTTAAAATCTCGTAAACGTCGTCGCAGAAGGATAAAAATTTTTCCTCCTCTCCGCCAGAACAGGACGAAAAAGCGCTTTCCGTTTGCGGCACGACAATACTCGCCGTGGTACCCATTGAATAAAGATATTTAACGTAATTCGTCTGCTCGCCGTCCGAACAAGAGCAGACAAAGACAAGAGCGGACAGGGCAGCAGCCGCTGACGCCGCGCGGAAAAACTTTTTCATAAATATATTATACTTTATTTACAAATCAATTGCAAGTGATACGGCGCTCCGTTGTTTGCAACGGAGCGCCGAGATATTGTTATTCAAATTTATTCTGTTCTGAGTGCGACAACGGGGTCCTTCTTTGCCGCCGCCGAAGCGGGGATAAGTCCCGAAATAAGCGTTAAGCCTACGCTCAGTACAATCATTATAATCGCCTGCCACCAAGGCAAAGCCGCAATTCCCCAAATGCCTGCAAGGCTCAGAACGATTACGTTTATAATAAGCGACAACAGATACGTGACGATTATGCCGAATATACCCGCGGCAAGACCGATTATAAACGTTTCCGCATTGAACAGGCGTTTGATGTCCTTCTTCCTTGCGCCGACTGCACGCAGTATACCTATTTCCTTTACGCGCTCCACAACCGACACATAGGTTATTATACCTATCATAACCGTAGATACGACCAGCGACAGCGCGGTGAACGCGACGAGCGCAATGGTTATCATCTGTATCATGGTATTTATCATATTGATAATTATACCTACGGTATCATTGTACGTAATCTTATTGCCCTCTTTAAGACCCGTAATCTGCGTTCCGTCCGAAAGCGTTATCGTTCCTTCGTGTAAGCACGCGTCATTCCACGCGTCGAGATAGTCGCAGATTTTATTCTTCAGATTAAAGTCTACGGGGTAAATATACACGCCTGTAGGAGTTTTGGAACCGCCGAAGGCTCCCGCAGTCAACGCGGATTTCTGCGATGAACCCATTCCGCTTATTACGGAATCGATCAGCGACGCCATAAGGCTTGTCGTTCCTTCTATTTCGCCCGTTGCCGTACCTAAGATGAAGTACTTTTCGCCCTGTTCGGTAACGGTATTACCGTCAAGTTCGGGGTCGACGTAATAATAGTCGAGGTACATCGGAACGGAATTTATGTCCGCATTGTTTTTGTCGTTAATATAATTTACTATCTCGCTATCCTTCTCGGTATCCAATATATACTGCGTCAGCGCATTTGTATAATAGAAACCCGACTCCAAGCACCCGTACGAAACGTCGTCCTTTTTCTGCAAAACCAGCTTTACTCTTAAATCGACTTTTTTACCGTATGCCTCTTCCCTCTCTGAAAATGCAGGAAGCGCGATATCGTCCTCGGTATTAAGCGGAGTTCCGCCGTTGTAATTATAAGCGGTAGAATACGCGTTCGCAACGTAACCCGAAACTTTATCCTCTTCCGTCGGCTTATGGAACGCCGCGACAAATTCTTCGGCGGTAGACAGCGAGAAATTCATGCTCTCCGCAAACGCGGCAAGCTTCTGACGGAGCGGCGCGCTCTCGTCGCTGTTGTACAAAAGCTTTAAGCCGTCGTCGCCGTAATTGTTGCGCACTTCGATTATTTTTAACGCTTCGTCACCCATACTTCCGGCAAGACGAACTATCATTGCGTCGGGTATCTGCGGTTCGGGTATATATGAAGTCTGCGAATATATGCAGTCGTTGGGATAATACGTAAACTTCTTGCTGTCTTTGCCTATGAAGAACGAGTACGGAAGTCCGTCGTCGCCGACAAGCGTCGTATTCTCGTCCGCGTTGCCTACGCCCTTGAACGCATAGTCCAGAAATTCGTCTTCGGTGAAGTAACCGTACTGTGCTATGGTCAGATCCTGCACGCAGTTATCTTCGAGTACCAATATAAGCGAACCCTTATCTTTAAACACTGCTTTCAGCTCTTCATCGGAATAACCGGCAGTCTTAACCTCGCCGTTCGAATCGACGGCAATTACGTCGTATTGGTCCATAACAAAATCGAAATTATCGGGAGCTTCCGCAAAAGTCCTTACGGAGGAAATCATGCTGCCCCACTGCTTGTAATCTTCGACTTGCGACAGTACTGCCGAGTACATAGAGCGTATGCCCGAAACCGACATGTTATATTCGTTTTTGTAGTCGTCCTTGAACTTATCCGCGTCGAAGTGCGCCGATAAATTTTTGCTGACTTTAAAATCGGTATAGATGTTGTTTGAAACGTTGAAAGCGTACGTATATTGAACGACGTTAGAGTACTCTTCCGGCATTTCGCTTAAATACGCAAGGTAGTCGTCGGTGAACTGATTGGACTTTTCAAATCCCGTAGAGAACGTTCCCAGCGTCTTCAAAAGACTGGTTACGCCTATTTTTTCGCCGTTTTTAAGCTGGTCTATGTATGCTTGAGATACCGAATTTCCGTTCAACGACATCAATGTCGAGAAATCGTAAGTACTCTGCGTTATAGATATGGGGTTGCCCGAAAGCATATCGTTTTCCATATCCGTGATATAGCCCTGAACGCCTGCGGAAATCGCAAGCACCATAGAAACGCCTATAATGCCTATCGACCCCGCAACGGAAACCATTGCGGTACGCTTGCGTTTGGAAAGAAGGTTTTTAAGGCTCAAACCCATTGCCATACCTATGGACATGGAAGCTTTTTTGCCCTTATTCTTCCTGCCCTCCCCGCTTTCAGCTGCCGCGCTTTCAAGCACAGTTTCATCCTGCACGGGCTGGGTTTTATCCTTTTTATCTTCGCCGTTGTAAGGCATGGAATCGTCCGTAACCAAACCGTCCAGAAGGCGGATAATACGCGTTGAATACTGCTCCGCAAGTTCGGGGTTGTGGGTAACCATTATGACGAGGCGGTCTTTGGAAATTTCCTTTAAAAGTTCCATTATCTGCACGCTCGTCTTGGAGTCGAGCGCGCCCGTGGGTTCGTCCGCAAGCACTATTTCGGGGTCGTTTATAAGCGCACGGGCGATTGCAACCCTCTGCGCCTGACCGCCCG
>CAYXXB010000072.1:0-6794 GCA_964468955.1 uncultured Clostridia bacterium
TTCGTAAGCTGCTTTTGCGGCTATCTTCTTAGCCTTGGCAAAATTTTCGCCTTCTCCTTTGAACGTTCTGCCGTGAAGTTCCACGGTTACGATGAGCCACGGCTTTTGCGGTGTGCCGCCCACAGTCTTTATATATTCGGGCAAAGCCTCGCCGTTAGCCTGCAAAAGCTCCTGCACCTCTGCTACGTAGTTGACCGACTGCGGCAGGGGTGTAAGCGTGGAAAGCGCAAACCTTTTAGCCGCCTCCATTCCTCCGTCCAGATAAACCGCCGCAACGAACGCTTCGTAAGCGGAAGGCACCGCTTTTTTGTTATGCGTGTCGCCTTTGCCGCAAATCAAAGCGGCGGCAAGTCCCAACCGTTCGGAAACGGGTGCAAGCGCTTCGTCGGACAATAATTGCTGCTTTTTCTCGGTAATTTCACCTTCCGAAGCACCCTCGCCGAAATATTTTTCCGCGACTATAAAGGTCAAAAGCGCATCCCCCAGACACTCCAGCGATTCGTTATTGAAATCGTTGTCAAACGATGATAGTGTTAAGGCTTTGCGCAAAAGCTCCTTATTTTTAAACGTGTAATTACAGTTATTTCCTAAATGCGAAAAATCCATTATTCTTCAACGGGGATAAGTGAATTCAAATCCACTTTTTCCAACATTTCTTCAACCTTGGGAATAAGCCCCTTGCGGTAGATTGACAAAGCGTTCTTTATAGAATTTTCTATCGTTTCGGGCTTGGAAGAACCGTGGCTCTTCACCACCACTTTTTTAAGCCCCAGAAGCAGTGCGCCGCCGAAGCGGTTGAAGTCCAGCTCCTTTTTCATTCTCTTTATAGCACCGTGCATAAACAGCGCGCCGATGAGCGACGACGGCGAGGAAGTGAACTGCTTTTTCATTTCCGCAAGAATCATTTTCGCACAGCCTTCAATCGACTTCAATGCTACGTTGCCCGCAAACCCGTCCGCGACAACGACGTCCGCGCCGCCGAGGTTTATGTCCCTGCCTTCGATATTGCCGACGAAATTTATGCCTTCCATCTGAGAAAGGTATTTATAAGTTTCCTGACGGAGCGGGTCGCCCTTGTGTTCTTCCGTGCCGTTGTTTAAAAGTCCTACCGTGGGGTTGGTTTTGCCGAAGCCCGCCTGAGCGTACGCCGAAGCCAAAACCGCGAATTGGCAGAGCATAACGGGCTTACATTCCGCGTTTGCTCCGCAGTCGCATAAAAGCGTTGCCCCGCCGTTTACGGTGGGGATTGCGGGGCAGAGTGCGGGGCGCTTTATTCCCCTTATCCTGCCTAATATAAGCTGTCCGCCGACTATAGTTGCGCCCGTAGAACCCGCCGTAACAAGCCCGCAGATATCGTCCTGTTTTTTAAGCATCCAATAAGCCGCCATTAAGGACGACTGCTTTCTCTTAACCGCTTCCGTGGGGATATCGTTCATCCCGATAACGTCGGGGCAGTCCACGATTTCAAGTCTGGCTTTGTCGTACTTGTACTTTGCAAGCTCCTTTTCTATTTCGTCCTTTCTGCCCGTAATTATAAGGTATAGATTTTTGTCCGCTTTGAGCGCACGCACGCCGCCTTCCACTATCGCTGCGGGCGCGTTATCACCGCCCATTCCGTCAAGAATTATCTTATCCATAAAACTCCTTTTTCGTCGATTTCTTTTTCTTGCGCAAAAAATAAATCAGACGACTTTTAGGGCGTTGCCCTCTTGCCGCATTATATAAATGCCCTCAATTATCAGAAAATGCGGCAATTCACCTACTGAGGTGCTTACGCACAAATTGGGTCGCGCTAACGCAAAAGCGCGGTTTTGCTTGCGCACGCAATAAATTTAACAACGCCTTTCTTTAATTCTACCACTTAATAAAATAAATTACAACCGTTTGAGCAATGATAAAAACCTCCGTTGACTTTTATGTTGAAATATGATAGATTTAGTCATATAGTAAATTGAGACATAATATGAAAAAGAAAATATTAGCTATTGTTATTATCCTAACGGCATTAATAGCTTGCGCGTTCGGGCTTGGTGCTTGTTATAAGACGACCACAAAGGACGGACTGATTATAGAAACGCTCCGTTTTTTCGATAGATGCTGGGTGGTAGGCGTAGAAAACAAAGACGTAACCGAAATCGTAATTCCTGCTAAATACAGGAATAAAACCGTTACGGGTATCAACGAATCAGCGTTTAGCGGTTGCCATGAATTAAAGAAAATAACGATACCGGAGAGCGTTAGTTCTATAGGTAGTTACGCATTCAGCGGGTGCGAACAATTAACCGAAATAACGATACCGGAAAGAGTTACAAAAATAAACGACGGCACTTTTAACAACTGCAGCGGATTGACAAGCGTAAACATACACGACGATATAACCGAAATCGGCGTTGGCGCGTTTAAGGGTTGCACAGGCATAATACAAACGGAAAACGGCGTAGAGTACGTAGCCAATTGGGCTGTTGGTCACGATAACGAATCAATAACAGATGAAGTTACTATTCGTAGCGACACGAAAGGTCTTTCAAATAAACTGTTCCAAAAGTGTGAGAAGTTGACGGCAATCACTATACCCGATAGCGTAACAATCGTCGGCTGCGCAATATTCTACGGTTGCACAAATTTAACTACGGTGCAATTAGGAAATCAAATGACGTCATTGCCCAGCTATACTTACAGCGAAATGATGATGGGAACCTATTACGAAGGTTTTTTTGAAGATTGCAAATCGTTGACGAATATCACAATCCCCCAAAGTTTAACCTCTATCGGCGATTACGCATTCAAAAGTTGCTACGGATTGAAAAACGTTTACTATACGGGCAATATGGCAAGTTGGTGCGAAAACAAAATATTAGGCAAATTTATGACGTCTGGTTTAACAATATACGTGGACGGCAAAGAATTAACAGGCGATTTAGTTATTCCAAACGGCGTTACTGCTATCAGCAATTATGCGTTCTATGATTGCAACGGATTAACGAGCATAGCTATCCCAGACAGTGTTACTTCTATCGGCAGTTACGCATTCGAAGGTTGCTATGGGTTGACGAGCATCACGGTTGACATCAATAATACGGCGTATCACAGTGCAGGAAATTGTTTAATCGCAACCAAAAGCAAAACGTTGATTGCGGGCTGTAAAAACAGTATAATCCCCGATGACGGCAGTGTTACCTCTATCGGCGATTACGCGTTCGCCGATTGCCGCGAATTGACGAGCGTAACCATCGGCAACGGCGTTACCTCTATCGGCTATAATTCGTTCTATGGTTGCAACGGGTTGACGAGCGTGACAATCGATAACAGCGTTACCGATATAAACCATTACGCTTTCGATTGGTGTAGCGAGTTGACGAACATTACTTTTAACGGCACTATGGAGCAGTGGCTAGCCGTTGAAAAACGTTCCACCTGGAACGACCACACGGGAAATTTTACCGTAACCTGCACGGACGGGAAGTTGGATAAAGACGGAACCAAAATAACTGAATAAACTATAAATAGCGAAAGCGTGGCGGTGCAAGAATTTGCGCCGCCACGCTTCTTTTTTACGTTTGTTCTTCTTCCCTCTTAACTTGTCTTACTTCCGCAACAGGGGCGTACTTGTCCTTGCGGATAAGCTCTTCCGTTTGCTCGCCGTCCTTTTCCTTTACGAGATACCCTAGGCTCAGCGTGCCGTCCCTGCCGTAGCTTAGAATTTTATCCTCGTCCCCTTCCACTTCCTCGTCGTCGGGGCGCGGGATAGAGCCGACAACTTCCGACTTGAAGGAATAACTGTAACCGTCGCTTTCGCCGTAAAAAGTACAACAAACAGAGCTTTGAGTGCATTTCACTCGCACATATATGGGGGTTTTTCGGTTATTTACGAACTGCAAGTCGCAATAGCTGCCGCTGACCATAGCGTCGCGGGAGGGCGCAACGTAGCTGACGGCGAGGCTGTGCGGGTGGTACTCCGCAATCTCCAAGCCCGACAAAAGTGCCGCGTTATACAGCGTTGTGGAAACCTGACACACGCCCCCGCCGAAGCCTAAAACGAACTTGCCGTCTTCAATAATTTTTGCCTGTTTGAAGCCGTTTTCCTGAGTGCGCGCGCCCACCGTTTTATTGAACGAGAAGCACTCGCCCGAGGGAATAACCGTGCCGTTTATCTTGCTTGCCGCAAGCCTTATATTGGAAGAGCGCTCCGCATTCGAAGCGTCGAAATAAGTAGTAAAAGAGTACAGCTTTACCGTGCGGTTTTTTACGGCGTTTAAATCATCGCTGCGTTTAACTTCCGTTATTCTGACTTTAACGTCTTCCCAACCGCCGTTGAGCGAGGACGAAATATCTTCGAGCAGTTTTTGCCTGTCCGCTTTCAACCCGTCGCCGCCTTCGTAATAAGTGAACGGTTCGCCTTCCAGATTGAACGTTGCGTAAGGCTCGATAACAGTTTTTTCGCAGTCGCGGCAAATATAGTCCGCAACGCTTTCCGCGCCGTTTAAGTAATAGAAAACGGGCATAGTGTACTCGCCTTTTTTCGTGATATTTCTAAGCTCTTCACTGAAACTGTCCGCGTAATATACTTCGGGAAAAGCATAGCAATATTCGCGTTCGGCGGCACATATTCTTAAGGTTTTGCCCTTTAAACCGCATTCCACTTCCTGCCTAAGCACCTTTTCCGCACAGGAATACGTAAGCCCGCCCACATCCTCGCCGTTTACAACAACGCCGCGTGGCAACCGCGTTGTAAACGCAGAACAGAAAAAACAAGCGCCTGCCGAAATGGCAAGCGCAGATACCATGGCTATTGTTCTTTTAAATGTCAGGGCAATGTTTTTCAAATTAGTTTAAGTGCGGAAAGAAGAGCGTTATCGGGATAGAATTCAGGCGTGCCTATAGCGTGGCTGCCGCTTGTAAAATGCGTATCCGAACCGCCCGTAATCAGCAAGCCATACCTTTCCGCAAGCTCCTTATAGTACTGCGTTTCCTTATCAGTATGCCCAGAATATACAGCTTCTATGCCGTCAAGCCCGCGGCTTTTAAGACGATTAATAAGCGCGGTAACTTCTTCCTTGCCCGCCGAAATTCTGCCGGGGTGGGCGAGCGATGATATGCCGCCGCAGTCCTTTATTATTTCCACAGCTTCCTCGGGCGTAGGTCTGCCGACGTTGGAAAAACCTATTCTGCCGTAGTTGAGATAGCGAGCATAAAAATCGTGAGGATGCGCGCAATATCCCTTTTTAACCGCGGCGTAGGAAATGAGCATTGTATGCACGGGGGAATTAGCGTTTTTCCGCTCCGCAAGCACTTCGTCCATAGTTATTCTTATGCCGCCGCTATTCAGCTTTTTTACGCTGTCCGCCGCCCTTTCGACAGAAGCTTCCAGCAGTCTTTTATAAAAGGCTATATATTCGGGTGCGTTGAAATCGAGGCTATACCCCAGAGTATGCACCTTTAAATCGCCCTCGTAAGCAGAAATTTCAATGCCGTCAACGGCATATATCCCCGCACTAACCGCTAATTGCTTCACTTCTCCGCGCCCGATTGCGTTGTCGTGGTCGGTTACGGCAATCAGGTTGACGCCGTTTCTTAAAGCGGTTTGCACCACGTCCTGCGGTGATTGCAGCCCGTCCGAATAATGAGTATGAATATGAAGGTCGGCTCTTATCATCTTTTAATCGCACCCCCTTCAATCATAATCTTGTTTACCTCGCGCCCGTACAGCACTCTTTCCGCGTGCGTGCAAGTGATGACTGTCTGAAGCCCCACCGCTCTGCCGACAAGCTTTTTTCTTCTCGGCAAGTCCAGCTCGCTCATAACGTCGTCCAAAATAAGTATGGGATATTCCCCGCACTCCTGTTTAAAAATTTCCACTTCGGCAAGTTTTATTGAAAGCGCCGCCGTCCTCGTCTGACCTTGGGAAGCGTAAGCCTTTGCGTCCTGTCCGTCGATTTCTATATCGAGGTCGTCGCGGTGCGGTCCGCTCGCCGTATAACCGAGGCGGATATCTCTGTCGTAGTTGTTGGAAAGCTCGGCAAACAGTCTCGTTTTCAATTGCTCTTCGTCGCCCTTGTACTTTTTGTCGGGGGAAAGCTTAAGCACTTCCTTTCCGTCCGTCATATAAGCGTGGGCTTCGGCGGCAAGGGGTGCAAGCTTATTTACGTAGTCCGCTCGGTTCTTGGCAATTACCGCCGCATACCTGCAAAGCTGTTCGTCCCACACGGGAAGCGTGTCGTAAACCATATTTATGTCGCGGTTTTTCAGAAGGTTGTTGCGCTGTTCCAAAATCTTGTTGTAACGCGTAAGCGCGGTATAATAAGGGCGTGAAAGCTGAGATATTGAAAGGTTTAAAAACCTGCGCCTCTCGTCCGGACCGTCCTGAATGAGCCGAAGCTCCTGCGGGGAAAAGAACACTGCGAACACGTTGCCGAGCAAATCGGCGTTGCGCGTTATCTTGTTTCCGTTCACCTTTACTTCCCTGCAGTTTTCATTAATCGACGCGCTAATTTCAACGTCGCCGTAACGTCCCGCACAGATACAGGATATAAAAGCGCTCT
Source organism: uncultured Clostridia bacterium (assembly GCA_964468955.1). Classification (GTDB taxonomy): domain Bacteria; phylum Bacillota; class Clostridia; order Christensenellales; family Borkfalkiaceae; genus Coproplasma. The sequence continues at coordinate 6,540 of CAYXXB010000072.1, forward strand.
CCTCACCGTTCTTTACAAGCTGTTTTTCCCTGCGGGTGCGCGGCGAAGTTCCCGTGCAGAGGTAGAAAACCGCCTCCGCACAGTTGGTCTTGCCCTGCGCGTTTTTGCCGAAAAGCACGTTCAATCCACTCGAAAAGTCAAAACTTTCCTCGGCGTAATTTCTGAAATTTTTCAATTGTAAATTTTTTATATACATTTCAGACTTAAAATACTTTGATTTTGAGATTTTTTATATTATAATGAATTATACCACAT
>CAYXXB010000073.1:0-6592 GCA_964468955.1 uncultured Clostridia bacterium
ACGTTGCAATTTACGCTTGCCAGAAGGCTCAGTCTCTCGGCGCAAAGGTAGTCGCAATGTACGACTCCAACGGCTACGTATACGACGCGGAAGGCATCAAGCTCGACGTTGTTAAGGATATTAAGGAAGTTAAACGCGGCAGAATTAAGGAATATGCCGAAAGAGTTAAGAGCGCGAAGTACTTCGAAGGCTGCAAGGGTATATGGACTATTCCCTGCGACATCGCGCTTCCCTGCGCAACGCAGAACGAAATCGACAAGGCTTCTGCGGAAGCTCTCGTCAAGAACGGCGTGAAGTACGTTGCCGAGGGCGCGAATATGCCTTCGACTCTGGAAGCTATCGAAGTGTTCCAGAAGAACGGCGTAGTTTTCCTCCCCGCAAAGGCGGCGAACGCGGGCGGTGTTGCAACCTCCGCACTCGAAATGGCTCAGTCATCCGGAAGACTTTTCTGGTCGTTCGAAGAGGTGGATGCAAAGCTCAAAAACATTATGGTGAACATTTACCACAATATCGACGATGCTGCTAAAAAGTACGGCTATGAAGGCAATTACGTTATGGGCGCGAACATTGCTGGCTTTATTAAGGTTGCGGATGCGATGATGGCTCACGGCATAGTTTAATTTATTTTAAATGCTAAATTAAGGCTGTCGGCAAAATTTTGCCGACAGCCTTTTGCGTATCGCGTTGACATAAAGGTAAAAATAAATTATTATATTGGAAATATAATTTTGCGGATTTGTTATGAGAATTGTTATTAAAATAGGAACGTCAACTCTCACCCACGCTTCGGGGCATCTGAATTTGCGCCTTTTCAAGGATTTGTGCAGGGTAATTAGCGATATCAAGGGCGATAGCAACGAAGTTATAATTGTGTCTTCGGGCGCAATCGCCATGGGCGTAGGCAAGCTTGCGTTAAGGGAAAAACCTGCGGACATTCCCACAAAACAGGCGGCGGCAGCGGTAGGGCAGTGCGAGCTTATGTATAACTACGATAAATTTTTCTCCGAATACAACCACACCGTCGCTCAGATTTTAATAACGCTCGACGACGTGGAAAACGAGGAACGGCGCAAGCATTTCACAGACACAATGACGCGGCTTTTGGAAATGGGCGTTCTGCCTATCGTCAACGAAAACGACACTGTTGCGACAAGCGAAATGACGGTGGGAGATAACGACACTCTGTCCGCCGTGGTTGCCGTAAACGTCAAAGCGGATTTGCTCGTTCTGCTTTCGGATATTGACGGTCTGTATTCGGCTGACCCTAAAAAAGAAGAAAACGCACGGCTTATTTCCGTCGTGGAAAAAATAGACGATTATCTTTTGAAAATAGCGGGCGGCGCGGGCAGTGCGCTCGGCACGGGCGGTATGTATACCAAGGTGTGTGCGGCTCAGAACTGTATGAAAAACGGCGTCGATATGATAATCACTAACGGTTCCGACCCGCGCGTTTTGTACGATATTATGGACGGTAAATCTGTCGGCACGCTGTTTAAAGGTGAAAGAAAATGACCACTCAGGAAATTTTGCAAAGCGTAAACTCGGCTAAAAAGCAGATTGCGTTTTTGAGCGAAGAAAGAAAAAACGAAGCGCTTTACGCAATAGCTGACAGTATTGAAGCGCATATCTGTGATATTTTGGAAGCGAACGCTGACGACGTGTTTTCCGCACGCGGCAACGTTTCGGAAGTTATGCTCGATAGACTGTTGTTAACCGAAAGCCGTATAAAGGATATGGCGGACGGGGTGAGGGCGGTGGCACAGCTGCCCGACCCGACGGGCGTAATTTTAGATAAAATTACCCGTCCCGACGGATTGCAAATAAGTAAAATATCCGTACCCCTCGGCGTGGTTGCAATCATTTATGAAAGCCGCCCCAACGTAACTTCGGACGCGGCTGCTCTGTGCTTGAAAAGCGGAAACGCCTGCGTTCTCCGCACGGGTAAGGAAGCTCACCGCTCGGCGCAAGCGATAGTGGAAGCTATGCGCGACGGGCTTGACAGCATAGATATATCCCCTGACGTAATCGGTTTTATAGAAGATACCTCGCGCGAAAGCGCTAACGAACTTATGCGCGCAAAGGGCTTTATCGATTTGCTTATTCCTAGGGGCGGTGCGGGACTTATCAAAGCCTGCGTGGAAAACGCGTTAGTGCCGTGCATAGAAACGGGTACGGGCATTTGTCACGTCTACGTGGATAAAAAAGCGGACTTTTCAAAAGCGCTCGACATAATTGAAAACGCCAAGTGCAGCCGTCCGTCCGTTTGCAACGCAATGGAAGTGTGTCTCGTCCACAGTGAAATCGCTAAAGAATTCCTGCCCCTTTTGTGGCAAAGAGTAAGCAGCAACGCAAAGAAAAATCCCGTAACGTTAGTTTCGGACGGGCAAGCGTTCGGCATATTAAACGGTAAAGAAAACTGCGTTCGGGCTGGCGAGAACGATTTCGATACCGAATTTTTGGACTATAAAATGGCTGTCGGAATTGTCGATAGCGTGGAAGGTGCGGTGGAGCATATTTCAGTTCATTCCACGGGTCATAGCGACTGCATAGTAACCGAGGACGAAAAAGCCGCAAATTATTTCACACAGAGGGTGGACAGCGCGGCAGTCTACGTAAATGCTTCCACGCGGTTTACCGACGGCGGTCAGTTCGGTTTGGGTTGCGAAATGGGCATATCCACGCAAAAGCTTCACGCCCGCGGACCTATGGGTTTAAAAGAGCTTACAACGTATAAATACGTAATAGTCGGCAACGGCAATATCAGATAATTCATCGCTTTTCAAAGAACAAAGTTAAAATTTTTTTGCGATAATATTTGCCAATATCACAATGCTATGATAAAATAACGTTATGGAACGTATTACCTTCAGAGAACGTACGGGGATTATCGGTAAAAAAAGAAACAAGCCGAAATTGTCGGAGCGCATAAGCCTTTATTTTTATATTAAACGTTGCAAGAAAATAAAGCTTGCTTCTGAAAAATGGTATAAAGAACAAGATATAGTAAATTCATTGCCGTCGGCGGGAATAGGACCGAAAAAGCGTAAAATTTTTTATAAATTTACTATGCCCGACAGCGTTGATTTTCAATTTCTGCATCCGGGACTGGTAATTAATTTCCCCGAAAACGTAAGGCTTGGCAATAATCTTATTTTCAACCGCAACGTAAGCATAACCGCACGAAGCGGGGTCAGTTTGGGCAATGACGTGCTTTTGGGGCCGAACGTCGTGATAAACGACAGTAACCATTTATTCATTGACAAAGATAAGCCGATAACCAAACAGGGGCATACCGCAGAAGAAATAGTGATTGAGGACGATGTCTGGATAGCGTCTAATTCGGTAATTTTAAAGGGTGTGCATATCGGTAAGGGTGCGGTAGTGGCTGCGGGAAGCGTAGTCACGAAAGACGTTCCGCCATACGCGGTTGTTGCGGGAGTTCCCGCCCGTCAGATTAAAAACAGGGGAGAATAAATCATTACCTTTACGGAGCAGTAAATGGAAGAGATAGCAAAAAACGTATACAACGTCGGCGTTGAAGATAAAAAGATTGATTTTTTCGAAGGTCAGTATGTCGTACCCGACGGCGTAACTTATAATTCTTACGTAATAGTCGACGATAAAATCGCCGTTTTAGATACGGTTGACGGAAATTTTTGCACCGAGTGGCTTTCAAATATAGAAAAACTGTTAAACGGCAAGAAACCCGATTATCTTATAGTTCAGCATATGGAACCCGACCACAGCGCCTGCATCAAGGCGTTTGCGGAAAAATATCCTTCGGCTGAAATAGTAGGCAACAAAAAAACTTTCGTAATGATGGGTGAATATTTCGGCGAAAGCTTTACAAACGGCAAAGTCGAAGTGGAAGAAGGGCAAACGCTCGGTCTCGGCTATCATACTTTGCAATTCGTATTTGCTCCAATGGTGCATTGGCCTGAAGTTATGCTTACATACGAAACGACTGAAAATATTCTGTTTTCCGCGGACGCGTTCGGTAAGTTCGGCGTTTCGAGAAGCGGCGACTGGGCGGACGAGGCAAGAAGATATTTTATCGGCATAGTCGGCAAATACGGCTTGCAGGTGCAGTCGGTACTCAAAAAAGCTTCCGCCTTAAATATTAAGACAATAGCGCCCTTGCACGGCTATCCTTTAAAGGGAGAAGGAATTGCCTATGCGGTAAATCTGTACGACATATGGTCGTCGTACAAGCCCGAAAAGAAAGGAGTGGCTATTGCGTGCGCATCCGTGTACGGACACACGAAAGCAGCCGCAGATAAGCTTAAAAGCGAGCTTGAAAGCGCGGGTATTGAGGTTAAATTCCTTGATTTGGTTCGCGACGATTGGGCGGAGTGCGTGGCTCAGGCTTTTGCTTACGAAAAACTTGTAATAGCTTCCGTTACGTACAATGCGGAAATATTCCCCGCCGCGAGGGAGTTTATAGCAAGACTTATAGAGCGCGGATATAAAAACAGAACGGTTGCTTTTATAGAAAACGGCAGTTGGGCGCCCGTTACGGCAAAGCTTATGAAAGCCAAGCTGGAAGGGTGCAAAAATCTTACGTTTGCGCAAAACACGGTAACTGTCAGGGCAAACGCGGACGAAAAAACGTTTGCGTCGGTAACGGCGCTTGCGCAGGAACTTGTTAACGGATAAAATTTTTTAAGGAGATATAAAATGAAGAAACTTAAAGCACTTATGGCGGAATTCAAAGCGTTTATTACGCGCGGAAACGTCGTCGATATGGCAGTTGCCGTAATAATCGGCGCGGCGTTCGGCGCAATCGTAACCGCAATGACCAACGGCATCATCAAGCCTTTGGTAGACTGGGCGATGTACGGAATGAACGACGGAGCGGCAGGACTCATAACGATGTTAAAGCCTGCTTATATGCAGCAGCCCAACGCTGACGGCGTAATGGAAACGGTTGTCGACTTGGCTAACTCGATTTACATAGATTGGGGTACGCTGATTATGAAGATAATCGACTTCCTTGTAATCGCTTTGGTTCTGTTCGTAATCATCAAAGTGTTTATGAGCTTGAAGAACGCTTCCGATAACGCTAAAGAAAAGGCTAAGGCTAAGCTTGTAAAGAAGCTTGAAAAGCAGGGTATGAGCGCGGAAGAAGCCGAAGCTCAGGCTGAAGCGCAGGCAGCGGAAGAAGCGCCCGCGGAACCCGCTAAGCCCACAACCGAAGAACTGCTTGCTGAAATCAGGGATTTGCTCGCATCTCAGAAGGTTAACAAGGATTGAAATTAAAACGTAAAATAATGCCCGCCGAGGAAAAATTTTCCTCGGCGGGCTGTTCTTTTGACAGCGTTTTTGCATTTGTCAACTTTTTTGTTGCCGAACGGCAAAAATTTTGTGTAAAAAAATTAAAAAATAGTTATTCAAACAGTTTTCTTTTGTCAATATGTTGTGTTATAATTGCATTACCGATTGCAAATATAGTGTTATATCCTGACGAACGTGAAACCCGAACGGAACGCAAGAACGCAAAACCACACGTTCAGAACTCCGATAACGGGCAAGGCTATCATAAGCAGCATATTTTTCAGTTTGAAACGTGTAATAAACATCGTTACGTATATGCCGATAGCCCCGCCCAAAAGTGCGGAAAGCAACAGTTTTCCGTCACCGGAATTGAGCTTGCTTTCGTCCGAAAGGTATTCGTTGCGCTGTGATAAAAGAAGCATTACGGAATAGACGTTCACGGCGGCTATATAAGCGGCAAAGATAATATATAAAAGCAGCATATATGTTAAGTATGCTACAAAATCAAACTATAATACGGGAGATAAAATATGGCGAAAGTTGCTGTCGTTATGGGTTCTAAATCGGACTTAGCGGTCGTTAAACCTGCGGTAACGGTGTTGAGAAGCTTCGGGATAGAAACTCAGGTGCGCGTAATTTCGGCACACAGAACGCCCGACGAAGCGCATGAGTTTTCGACAAACGCTATCAAAAACGGCATTGAGGTCATAATCTGCGCGGCGGGTAAAGCGGCGCACCTCGGCGGCGTAATAGCGGCTTCTACAACGTTGCCCGTTATCGGATTGCCCGTAAAAACGGATATGATGGGCGGGCTTGACAGTCTGCTTTCGATAGTACAGATGCCTTCAGGTATACCCGTAGCCACGGTGGGTGTAAACGGAGGCGAGAACGCTGGCATACTTGCCGCACAGATTCTGGGCGTAAAATATCCCGAAATCGCACAAAAGCTTGCAAAATACAAGCAGCAGATGAAAGACAAAATAAACGCTGACGACGCAGCCGTTCAAAAAGAGGCGGCAGAGTTTTAGCATACGCACGATACCCGCAAATCTTGTGGGTATTTTACTTTTTTTAAACGTACAAAAAATTTAAAATTCTATTTATCAGGAGTATACAAAAATGGAAAGGAAAGAACAACTTTACGAAGGCAAGGCAAAAAAGGTTTACGCAACCGAAAACCCCGATTACGTCATCGTGTCCTACAAGGACGACGCTACGGCATTCAACGGACTTAAAAAGGGTACGATTGCGGGCAAAGGCGTCATCAACAACAAGATGAGCAACGCTATGATGCAGATGCTCGAAAAGAAGGGTATAC
>CAYXXB010000074.1:0-6591 GCA_964468955.1 uncultured Clostridia bacterium
GTGTTATCCACAAGATCCTTAGTCTTGCGCGTCTGCCAATTCCGCCATGAGTGCAGATATTTTCAAAAGCTTTTTAATTTTATACTATAACGATTTCAATGTCAAGCCAAAATTAAGACAATTTTACAATTTTTTTAGCCTTTATCTCACCAAAGAATACAGCTTCATATCCTTAAACTCGCCGTTTTTAAAAGCGTTTTTACGCATTACCCCCTCGCACGAAAAACCGCACTTTTCCAGAACGCGACAGGAAGCAACATTATCTGCAAACGGCTCGGCGTAAATCCTAACGATATCGGAACGGGAAAAGACGAAATCGCACGCCGACTTCACGGCTTCGGGCATAATTCCACGCCCCCATAATTCCTGTTTTAAATAATATCCGAGCTCCGCCGTACGGAAATGAATATTATCCTGCCTGAAAATTCCTATACTCCCGACGGCAACACCGTCAACTCTTACGGCAAAAGCAAAAATTTTGCTCTTATCGGAAGAGAGCATACTCAAAATATAGTCTTCGGCGTCTTTTTCAGTATAAGGATAAGGCAAACCGTCGCGCAAATTATCAAGTACCGCTTTATTGTTTATTGTCGCAACCAAATCCTTCGCGTCGCCTAATTTCCACTCGGTTACTTCTATTTTCATAAATATTTTTCCTCGATTTCGTTCAGGACTTTGTCGGTTTGACGCTTTAAGTCGGGCAATAAAGCATTATTATGTATGACATAGTACTTCGCAAAATTGTAATTATTGTAATTAAATTGGTTTTTTAAACGATTTTTAACCTGTTCGCGCGTTATATTGTCTCTTTTAACGATACAATCAATTCGAACGCACTCCTCCCTTAAAACGACGATTACTTCGTCGAAAAGTCTTTCAAAACCGTTTTCGAACAAAAGCGGAACTTCGACGAAATTGATTTCATCGGTACATTCGTCAAATACTTCTTCCATAATTTTGCCGTGTGTAAGCTTGTTAAGATTGTCGAGCTTTTTCTTGTCAGCAAAAACCAATTCGGAAAGTTTCTTTCTGTCGAGTAAGCCGTCGCTCGTCAATACGTTGCCGAATTCGTCGCAAATTTCTTTCAGAAAGTCGGAATTAAGCAATAATTTACCGTAAACTTCGTCGCACGAAACGACGTTGTAGCCCGCCTCTTTAACATATTTTGCTACGGTGGACTTGCCGCTGCCTATCCCGCCAGTGATTGCTATTTTAACCTTATTTCGCTTCATACCAATTTCCGCCGCAGTGCACTTCGACTTTTAAGGGAACTTTCAGGCTGACCGCGTTTTCCATTCCGTTTTTTAATATTTCCGCGGCGCGCGCTTTCTCGTTTATCGGCGCGTCCAAAATCAATTCGTCGTGAACCTGTAAAATGAGCTTGGTTTTAAGACCTGCGCGTTTCAATTCGTCGTGGACGTTAATCATTGCAATTTTAATTATATCCGCACTCGAACCCTGCAAAGGCATATTCATAGCCGCACGCTCGCCGAATTGCCGTAAGTTGTAATTCGACGAAGAAATTTCGCTTATAAATCTCTTTCTGCCCGTCAAAGTAGAAACGTAGCCGTTCTTTCTCGCAAATTCTACGTTGGAATCCATATACTCCTTGACCGCGGAATAAGTTGCAAAGTAATTTTTGATTATTTCCGCAGCCTCGCTTACGGAAATATTCAGATTATTCGAAAGACCGTAGTCGCTGATGCCGTAAATTATGCCGAAATTGACCGCCTTTGCCGTTCTGCGCATCTTGTCAGTGACTTCCGACTTTTTTACGCCGAACACTTTCGCCGCAGTCGATGCGTGAATATCCTCGTCGGCGTTAAACGCGTCGATAAGTTCCTTACAGCCCGAAAAATGCGCAAGAAGCCTCAGCTCGATTTGCGAATAATCCGCGTCGATAAATATATTACCGTCGGCGGGAACGAACAATTTCCTCAGCTCTTTACCTTCTTCCTCGCGAATCGGTATATTCTGAAGGTTAGGGTTGGTGCTCGAAAGCCTGCCCGTCGTCGTAACCGTCTGATTGTAGGTCGTGTGAACCTTTTTCGTGGTTTTATCTATAAGCGGGCGAATTCCGTCCACGTAAGTCGATAAAAGCTTCTGATATTGTCTGAATTTGAGTATAAGCCGAACGATTTCGTTATCCGCCGCGAGCTTTTCGAGAATATCGGCGCTCGTGGAATAAGTTCCGCGCTTACTCTTTTTCCCCGCTTTCAAGCCGAGCTTAACGAAAAGGATTTCACCGAGTTGCGACGGCGAATTAATATTGAACTCACAGCCCGCCAAAGAATAAATTTTTTCCGAAAGCTCTTTGATAATTCCGTTGTACTTCTCGGCAAAGCGTTCGAGTTCGACAGTGTCAACCTTAACGCCCGCGCGTTCCATATCGAAAAGCACTTTAACGAGCGGTTTTTCGATTTCGTAATATAATTTTTCTTCGTTTTTGCTTTTTAAAAGATTTAAATACTGTGAATACAGTTCGCTAAGCGCAAACGCGCAATACTTATATTCATAACCGTTAAACTCGCAAACCGCCTTTAAATCGGCGTTTTTGTCCGTATTTTCGGTAATATATTTCATAACCGAAACGTCGTCAAGGTCGCACGAACATTCGATACCGCGACGGGCGAGGTCGTGCAATAAGCTTTTATAATCGTAAGCTACTACGTGATTGTTTCCGTTGGTAAAAATCGACCTCAACAGCTCGTCAATCTGGTCGTCGCGAATACCTTCCAACAGCCCGATGCCCGCGTTTACGCAGTATTGTTTATCACCCGCGTAAAACGAAAAGCCCTGGGAAGTTTTTTCAATGAAAAACTCATTGGATTTTCCGATTATTTCCGCCGTTTCGGCGAAGCTTTTGCACTCGATAAGCTCGGGGTAAACCCTTTCCTCGTTAGTTACCGTTTCGGTATCGAAAACGTTCAAATTCAGCAAGCTTCTGAATTCGAAATTCATAAACATTCTCTTTACTTCGGCGGAATATTTTTCGGGAAGAACACAGTCCTCGAGTTTTACCGATAACTCGCAGTCACGCCTGATCGTCGCAAGGTCATACGAAAGATACGCAAGCTCTTTATTATTCTGAACCTTTTCCTTTAACGCGCCTTTAAGCTCCTCCGCATGCGCGTAAATGCCGTCGAGCGAGCCGTATGTTTGCAAAAGCCCCATGGCCGTCTTTTCGCCAACGCCGGGAATGCCGGGAATATTGTCCGATTTATCGCCCATAAGAGCCTTTAAATCGACGATTTGCTTGGGTTCAAGCCCGACGATTTCGCGGAAATTGTCCTTGTTGAGTTTAAGAAGGTCTGAAACGCCCGATTTTGTGAAATGAACGTCGGTTTTTTCGTCAACGAGCTGATAGCTGTCACGGTCGCCCGTATAAATATAGCTGTGAACGTCGAAGCAGTGCGAAAGCGTGCCGACGATATCGTCGGCTTCCAGCCCCGCTTTTTCGCAGGTCGCGATATTCATCGCCTTTAAAAGCTCTTTTAAAGGCTCGACCTGAGCGGCAAGCTCCGCAGGCATAGGCTTGCGCGTAGCTTTATATAACTCGTAGCTTTTATGACGGAAGGTCGGCGCGTGAACGTCGAATGCAACGAGCATATATTTCGGCTTCAAATCGGAAGTGATTTTCAAAATGAATTTAACGAACCCGAAAATACCGTTCGTAGGATTACCCGACTTCGTTGAAAATACGGGCGTCGCGTAAAACGCACGGTTTAAAAGGCTGTTTCCGTCGATTAAAACTAATTTATCCATAATAACAAATTTGCCTTAAATCAAGCATAAATCGCTTGATTTTTTGCTTCGCTCCATATATAATAAAGTCGTTGATAGTTCATATCACTAGTGAATTTTTTCGCAACTTTTTTCTACTTTGGTATTTTACCACAATATATAGTGTGTGTCAATCTCGCTAAAAACAATGTAGAAAATCCGACTCAAAAAAACTTATAATAACGCCGCTGTGGTGGAATTGGCAGACGCGCTGGACTCAAAATCCAGTGGTAGTGATACCGTATCGGTTCGACCCCGATCAGCGGCACCAAAAACAAAGGAATGGATTGATACAATCAAGTATCAGTCCATTTTCTTTTGCAAAAAGGGCGAATTTTCCTATCCGCAAAAATGCCAAACTGTCGCAAAAACCTGACGAACACAATATTTCAAACCTTTTTCGTCCTTTTCATTAAAAAATATAAAGTGTAATTTCCAGAAAGGTTTGTAGTTTCCAGATTGCTTTTGTAGTTTCCAAAAAGGTCGGTATAATTTCCAGATTGCCTATATTTTAATATACTCTAAAAACAAAATTAAAAGCAGCCGTACTCGACTGCTTCTTTTCATTTATAATATAAAGGCTCAAACCGTCACTTCTTTGCCGTTTTTGAATTTGAAGGTAATCGTGCCGTTCCTATGCACAACCCCGCTCTCCACCAGCACATTCCAAATGTCTGTATTCCATTCGGTGAGCATTTCGTCGGCGATGCTTATAGCCGAAACGAATGCATCTATTTTCAATGCCTGTGCCTTTTTGTATGTGCGCGTTTCCACCACCTTATCGTAAGCGGATTTCACTCTTTCGTATTCTATGGCAAGTGCGTCGTACCGCTCGGCATAGGCTTCTTGATTTTGTGCCGTTTTCGCATTCTCTCGCACCATTGCGGCGACCTGTGCAGAGATGCTTTGCAGTTCGCCAGCCAACCGCTCGATATCCATATCCACTGCTGTCGTATCCGTAAGCAGATTTTTTATTTCCAGCGAATCGGCAATCAACTGTTCTCTATCAACCATCACCTGATTGTAGGCTTTCAGGAACAGGGCTTTTATATCGCTTTCATTCAGCGTGGGCGTTTTACACCTATCCTGTCCCTTATGGAATTTGCGGTTACATTGTAAAATAACCTTTTTATACTTGTCCGTCGAGTGCCACACTTTCGCCCCGTAAAAGCCGCCACAGTCCTCGCAAATCAGCTTTGAAGTAAATGGGCTACCGCCCGAATAAGAGCCGCGTAAAGCCGAACGTCGGGCAAATTCAGCCTGCACCATTTCCCATTCGTCTTTTTCAATTATATGGGGATGCGAGTTCTCTACATAATAGCTCGGAACTTCGCCTTCGTTCTTTTTCGCCCTATGCTCAAGGAAATCCACCATAAAGGTTTTTTGCAGAAGCGCATCGCCTTTATATTTTTCGTTGGTCAGTATCGAGTCAATCGTTGTTTTCGTCCACCTGCATCCTTCTTTACCACTGGGCGTTGGAATATTGTTGTTGTTTAGATATTTTGCAATACCCGATGCGGTTTTGCCTTCGACTAAAAACATGCGATAGATGAGCCGAACGATTTTTGCCTGTTCCTCGACAATGGCGATGCTTCCGTCTTTTTTCTTTTCGTAGCCGAGAAAGCGTTTATACGCCATACTTACCTTTCCCGCTTGCATACTCCAGCGTTTGCCGATTGTCACATTCTGCGAAATCGAACGGCTTTCCTCTTGTGCTATGGATGCGCAAATAGTAAGGATAAACTCACTTTTTGGATCGAGCGACCACAAGTTTTCCTTTTCAAAATACACCTCGATCCCAGCCGCTTTGAGCTTTCGAGTATAAGCAATTGCATCGAGCGTATTTCTGGCAAAGCGAGATATTGATTTAGTGATGATTAAATCGATATTGCCTGCCAATGCGTCCTCTATGAGCTTATTAAATTTTTCGCGCCTTTTTGTGTTTGTTCCTGTAATACCTTCGTCGGCGTAAACCTTTACGAACTCCCAATCTGCACGTTCCTGAATATAGCGCGAATAATAGTTCACCTGCGCTTCATAGGAAGTGTACTGTTCGTCACTGTCCGTAGAAACACGAGCGTAGGCGGCTACCTTGCGATTTCTAACCGCACCTATAGGTGCTTGCGTTAACGGATTTATAGTAGAAGGAATTATCGTTACCTTACCCATTTGCGTACACCTCTTTACCGTAGTGTTGTAATGAAATTTGTCTTGCCCGTTCCCGCATTTCTGGCGTCCAGCTATCTCTGCGGCTAGGGCATCTAAAATTTTTATAGCTCCTTTCTGCTCATCTAATGATGGTACACTCACATAAATATTCGCCAAGCCAGCGTTGGTTATCGCACGTTGTGTTGCCCCCGATGCATGTTTATCTTTTTGAGATAGAAAAGCAGGGCTGGAAACTAAATAATAAAGGCATTGTGGCGTAATAAACTGTTCGTTAGCTCTTATTGCGCAAAATCCCGTCGAATAAATATTATCTGCCTGCTCATCGTCAAGACGAAGCGTTTTCAGTGTTTCAGCCATTTTTGCAAACAAAATGTCATTCTTTTGTGCCGACAAATTTGCTCTTGACGGACGATTGGCGTATGTAACGATTTCAATATCCGCTTTATTAATTGAAAACCTGTCCACCGCACCTGTGCTAATATACTTTTTTTCGCCCAAAAAATGTGCTGGTGTTGTCCCGACCATTGAAACAATGTCTGTAAATCTCTTTTTCATTATGCCGCCACCTCCAGCTCATCGATATCTTTTGATTTATCGCTCTGCCGAACGAACTCCACAAAGCGCTTCTGCTTATCTTTT
>CAYXXB010000075.1:0-6450 GCA_964468955.1 uncultured Clostridia bacterium
GTGCGAGCTATTGGGCTTGTTGCCCGTTTCACCACGAAAAAACTCCGTCGTTTGCCATAAACGAAGGCGGACAGTACTATCACTGTTTCGGTTGCGGCGCTTCGGGCGACGTTATCCGTCTTGTTTCCGAAATGGAAACAATGGAGTTTATGGATGCCGTAAAACTTTTGGCGGCTAAAGCTAATATGGAAGTGCCGGTTTCCGACGATGATTCGGGAAGAACCGCAGAGCAGAAGAGGAAAAAAGACACGCTGTTAAAAATTTTAAACGACTGCGCACACTTTTATCTGAATAATCTGAACTCGGGCAATGCGGGTGAACATATAGAATACATCTTAAGCAGGCAAATACCTACCAAAATAGTACGCACTTTCGGCCTTGGCGCAAGTCTGAATTATACAGATTTACCTAAATTTCTGCTCGCCAAGGGTTATACTAAACAGGATATAATCGACAGCGGCGTAGTAAACGAGGCCGACGGCAGACTGACGGACGCTCAGGGCGGCAGACTTATTTATCCCATAATCAACTCATACGATGAAGTTATAGGCTTCGGCGGAAGAATACTCAAAAAGACCAAATTTGCAAAATACGTAAATACGCGTGATACGCTTATATTCAACAAGCGTAAAAACCTCTACAACATAAATCTCTTAAAAAAACTGAAACGCAGTCAGACTATAAAGGAAGTAATTATGGTAGAGGGATATATGGACACGCTGTCCCTGTATCAGGCAGGATTTAAAAACGTCGTTGCAAGTATGGGTACATCGCTCACGCAGGATCAGGCAAGGCTGATAAAAAGATATACAGATACCGTATTAATCAGCTATGACGGCGACGGTGCTGGGCAGAAAGCCAATATGCGCGGGTTAGACATTCTAAAGGGTGAGGGCTTGAACGTAAAAGTCGTTCCCCTTCCCGAGGGGCTAGACCCAGACGACGTGATAAAGCAGCGCGGCGCGGAAGCGTACAGGCAGTGTTTAAACGACGCAATGCCTTTAATCGACTATAAATTGGCTACTATAAAGCGCGGGTTCGATTTAGACAAAACGGAGGACAAGCGTAAATACATAACCGAAGCTTTAGCTGTTATACGCACTGCTGGCAGCGCAGCGGAGCGCGAGGATTTACTGAAAACATTGCGCAATCAGACGGGCATATCGTTCGAAGCGTTAAAGAGGGATTTGGAGGCCAAGCCCGTCGTAACTGAAAATAAGGCGGAACCGCCCGCAAAGAAAAGGGACACGGCGGATGTGATAAAAAAAGCTTCACGTTTCGTCGTTGCCAGCTTTCTTTTCGGCGCGGATTACGTAAAGGATAGCAATATTTCGGAAATACGGTTCACCGACGAAATTCACGCGATAATAGCTAAATACATTCGTTCGAAAAAGCTCTTGGAAGAGGATATACGTTTAAGCGAGCTGTTCGAGTTTTTCGATAGCGGAACTCCCGAATACGAGGAGCTTGAACGCATACTCGATTATTCCGAAGGGTTCGGGTTGGATAAAGAAGTGGCGGTCAAGTATTTCAACGACTGTGTAATTCAATTGAAACTCGATGAAATAAACGAAAAAATAGAGAGCGAAACGAAGCGGCTTGCCGCAGTCACCGATCTGAACGAACAGTCGGGCATCGCCCTCAGAATATACGAACTGACAAAACAAAAAGATAAAATTAAAAACGGAGAAAGAATATGAATTTATCCGAGCAGAAACTCAACGAGGTCTTGCATCAGATTATCGAAACCTATTCGTCTAAGGGTGCGATAACGACAAATGCTCTTTGCGACGTAATGGAAAAGTACGAAACAACGCCCACGCAGATGGATTTCGTCTATAAATCCATTGCGGAAGCGGGTATACAGATAATAGACGAAGCGGAAAGGGACAAAGAGCTTTACGAACAGGCGCTGTCCGATATCGGACTCGACGACCCTGTAAAGATGTACCTTAAGGAAATAGGTAAAGTGCCTTTGCTTTCGGCAGACGACGAAATAGAGCTTGCCCGCAAAATGCAGGAAGGCGACGAAGAAGCAAAGAAAAGACTTTCAGAAGCCAATTTGAGACTTGTCGTTTCCATTGCAAAGAGGTACGTCGGAAGAGGTATGCTTTTCCTCGATTTAATTCAGGAAGGCAATCTTGGTCTTATGAAAGCGGTTGAAAAATTCGACTATCAGAAAGGCTTCAAGTTCTCCACATACGCTACGTGGTGGATCAGACAAGCTATTACAAGGGCGATTGCAGATCAGGCGCGAACTATCCGTATTCCTGTGCATATGGTAGAAACCATAAACAAGCTCACCCGAGTTTCCCGCATACTCTTACAGACGCTCGGAAGAGAACCCACGCCTGCGGAAATCGCAAACGAAATGGGTATTTCGGAAGAAAGGGTGCGCGAAATACAGAAAATCGCTCAGGACCCCGTATCTTTGGAAACGCCTATCGGCGAAGAGGAAGATTCACACCTCGGAGACTTTATCGAGGACGACAGGGCAATAACGCCTTCGGACAGCGTTTCTTCGACTATGCTTAAAGAAACTCTTCTTTCCGTTCTCAACAGTCTTACCCCGCGTGAGGAAAAGGTGTTAAGACTCCGCTACGGCGTGGATGACGGACGTCCCAGAACGCTTGAAGAGGTCGGCAAAGAGTTCAACGTTACCCGTGAACGTATCCGTCAGATAGAGGCAAAAGCGTTAAGGAAACTGCGCCATCCCTCGCGTTCAAAGCACTTAAAGGACTTTTTGGACACTTAATGGACCGCATAGAAAAGATATGCTCTTATCTCGATAAATGCGAAACGCTTGCGGACGTAGGCTGCGACCACGGCTACTGCGCGCAAACCGCAATTAAAAACGGGCTTTGCGAAAAGGTTTATATAACCGATTTAAGCGCAAAATGTCTTGCAAAAGCCGAAAAATTGCTTGCCAATGATATTGCAAATGGTCGTTGCAAGGCGGTTTGTTGCGACGGACTCAGCGGAATTGACTTAAATTGCGAACAAGTATTGATTGCAGGTATGGGTGGCGAGGAAATTTTGCGGATAATAAAAAACGGTTTCATTCCGCGCAAATTCGTGTTTCAGCCTATGAAAAACGCGCCCGAACTGCGGGCGTATCTTATTGAGTCGGGCTGTAAAATAACCGCCGACGATATTTTCTATGATAACGATAAGTACTATTTTATTATCAAAGGCGAAAGAAGCGGCGGAACGGAAGAGTATACCGCAGAGCATCTGCTTTTCGGGCGGGACAGTCTTAATAATCCCGCAATAAAGAGATACGCTGTAGCGGAAGCTGAAAAGCGCAAAGCTTATTTAAAAAGCAATTTATCGGACGAAGTCAGAGAAAAGATTCAACAGGAATATAAAATTTACTCGGGAGTAGCTGAAAAATGACCGTTGAAGATATATTGAAAATTTTAGAAGACGGCGTGGCGCCCGTAAAACTTTCAGACGCTTTCTGCGCAAAGTACAAAATGTACGACAACAGCGGAATTATTATAAACAGCGGAAAAGAGGTAAACGGCGCGTTGTTCACGCTAGATTTGTCGCTTGCTTCCGTCGAAAAAGCAAAGTCGTTATCTTACAACCTGATAGTAACGCACCATCCCGCAATTTACGGCGGTATAAACCGTTTCGATTTAACTTCCAACACGCAAGCAAAGGCTTTGGCGGAGTGTATGAAATGCGGTATTTCCGTGATTTCCATGCACCTTAATTTCGACGCTGCGCCCAAAGGGATTGATTACTTTTTGATGTGCGGTCTCGGCGGAGAAAACGGCGAAGTTTTAGCGCCCGTGGAAGGCGGAGGATACGGCAGATGTTATATTGTTTCCCCGCAAACTTTCGAACAGTTTATAAAGAATACTAAAAACGCGTTCGCAACAGGAAGAATAATTGCGTACGGAGCAGGCGAAAGACAGATAAAACGCGCAGCTTCGTTCTGCGGGGCGGGTTGCGACGACAGCGCAATTGCGTTCGCCAAGGCAAAAAAAGCGGACGTTTTCGTTTCGTCCGACTTAAAACACCATCAGATAACCGAACTTGTCGAAAGCGGTATTTGCGTAGTTCAACTTACGCATTACTGTGCCGAAGCGTTCGGTTTCAATAAAATCTATACACAAATCAAGCAAATATTGCAAACGCCGTCGTCGTTTTTCTATGACGAACGGTTTATGTAACCCGATAAGGAGAATACAAATATGTCGCAAATCACACAACTGTTAATGTATCAGAAAAAGGATGCGGAGCTTCTCGAAATAGAAAAAGAAGTCGCAAATTCCGAAGAGCGTAAAAAGTACGTTCAGACCAAGAGTTTTATAAAGAAAGCTTCCGAAAAGCTCGACCAGTTGGAGGGCAAATCGCAGGAATTGTTGGCTCTTATGGAAAGGCTCAACAAAAAATATGCGGAAATTACCGACGTTTTAAAGGATTTCGAGCATCTTGACGAGCTTGTAGACGGGGGCGCGGACATTTCTTTTTATCAGCGCAACGCGTCGCAGATAACTGACAATATAAAGACTTTAAAAGCGGATATTGCCAATCTTTCGGCTCTTGCCAAGGAAACGGCTGAAGAATATCAGACGTTGAAGAAAAAGGTTATCGCCGCCCAGAAACAGTATCCTGCCGCACAGGAAGCTTATCAGCAGTACAATAATTCCAAAAAAGCGGCGGCGAGCGCAATTTCCGCCGAGCTTGAAGAAATAGCAAAGGGATTGGACGAAGAGGTTTTGCGCAAATATCAGACAAAGCGTTCGGAACGCATTTTCCCCATTTTGTGCGAAATTAAAGCGGACAGGTGTTCCAAATGCGGAATGGAACTATCCATTGCGGGCAAGGAAATCGTTGCATCGGGCAAAGTCATCGAGTGTGAAAACTGCCACAGAATACTGTATTTAAATTAAGTGTGGAAAGGCGGAATTCCAAGGCGAAATAAATGGAGTATAAGGATAAAACGTTGCTGGTTTTCGGCGACAGTATAATGAACGGTTCGGGCAATAACGAATACGGCGTGGGCGAATACCTTGCTCAAATGCTCGGGTTTAAGCTTGAAAAGTACACCGTTGGCGGGGCGAGAGTAGGCTTTGTCGAAGGCAAGAGCTGGGAGGTTGAACAGGTTAAAAAAATCATAGCCGACGGCGTTCAACCCGATTACATAGTTTTCGACGGATTTACAAACGATTGCCATATAGAAGCCAATCCCGACGAACCAGACGTGCCTTTGGGCGAATTTCCTAAAGGCTATAACGCAAAGGATTTGAATGAAGTAAGCAAATCGGACGATTTTTCAACCTGCTTCGACGCCATAATAAGCGCACTTATGATAAACTTTCCCAAGGCGAAAATTCTGTTTGTCCGTCCCCATAACATGGGCAGACGTGACGATTTTTTGCAAAGACAGTACGGTGAAAGGGCGCTTGCAATCTGCGCAAAGTGGGGTATACCCTACGTAGATTTGTATTCGGAAAGCGGAATGAATACGTTTATTCCCGTTCAACGCGATTTGTTTACAAACGACAGCTACGGCTGGGGCAGGGGAGATTGCACTCATCCCAACGCACTCGGCTACGAAACAAAATATATGCCGCTGATTGTGGCAAAATTGAAAACGCTTTAAGGTGAAAAATGAAAGTTTTAATGATTAACGGAAGCGCTCACCAAAACGGCACGACTGCCGCCGCATTAAAAATTATTGCGGAAGAGTTGAAAGCGCAAGGGGTAGACAGCGAGATAATTTGCCTCGGAACTGCGGCTGTTCATACCTGCACAGGGTGTTGCTATTGCCAGAAAAACGGAAAATGCGTATTTGACGACGACCCCGTAAACGAAATAGGCGAAAAGGTAAAGCAAGCGGACGGCTATATTTTTGCCGCACCAGTTCACTACGCGTCGCCTTCGGGTGCCATAATCGCACTTATGGATAGACTTTTCTATTCGTACGGTAAGTATATGCAGTTTAAACCCGCGGCAAGCGTCGTTGCCGCCCGCAGAGCAGGAACAACGGCTTCTTACGACGTTCTCAATAAATACATAGGCATAAACAATATGTTGCAGGTGCCGTCTACTTATTGGAATATGATACACGGTTCCAACGCGGAAGAAGCGTTGAAGGACGAAGAGGGCGTTACAATAATGCGCGCTATCGCTTCGAATATGGCTTGGCTTTTAAAGCTTTTACAAAACGCGAAGGGTACGGATTTGGAAAAACCGATAATTATCCCCAAAGCAAAAACGAATTTTATAAGATAAAAAAGGAAACCGCCGTTTCAAACGGCGGTTTCCTTTATAGTAAATATTGAAAAAATTTTCTGATAAAATAATTTTAAAAAATTTTTAAAAATGCGCATTAAATCGTTTGGCTTTTGTCATTAAATTAAGTATAATAGGTAAGCAATTAACGATATTGAGGTGTAGCGCAGTTTGGTAGCGCGTCTGGTTAGGGACCAGAAG
>CAYXXB010000076.1:0-6366 GCA_964468955.1 uncultured Clostridia bacterium
TCTTAAAAACTTCCTTTTCCCTGCCGTGCTTTATAAGCTGATTGATTGTGGGCATTTATCGCTCCTCCTTGTTTTACTCGACTTACATTATTTATATATAAGTCTGTGGAATATATCTCTGTCCTCGCACCTACCCTTAAATGCAAAGAAGAATAAACAACTTATTATAATTATGTATATATAGGTTAAAAACCGCAACACATAAAGACCCACTTTTACAGTGAGCGTTTGATATTGTACCAAACGCGGAAATATTTGTCAAACGTTTTGAGGAAAATTTTTTTATGTACTTAAAATGCGTGCAGTGGGACGGATTTTGAAGAAAAGTAAAAAAGGGTGCCGCAGGGCACCCTTTTTTAATCTTTTTAAACTAATTTATAATATTTATAAATAGTGTCGTAAGCATCTTCGCTATGTTCAACTATATAATCGCCGTAAAACGATACGCGGTTGTGATTAAACGACTTTAACAGCTTACCGCTGAAAGCGTAGACCTCTACTTTATAGGTTTCTTTGGTGCCACTTACGGTGGTGGTAGTTACCTGATAGTAACCGCTATATATGTTAACATTCTTG
Organism: uncultured Clostridia bacterium; assembly: GCA_964468955.1. Lineage (GTDB taxonomy): Bacteria > Bacillota > Clostridia > Christensenellales > Borkfalkiaceae > Coproplasma. The sequence continues at coordinate 577 of CAYXXB010000076.1, forward strand.
GACGTATCTTTAGTTATGTCGGAAATATTTACCGTCACGCCGCTCTTGGTAAGCAGAACGGTCTCGCCGTATGCGTTCGTCGCCTTTATAACGCCGCCGCACTCCATGTTATCGTAGTAGTTGTTGTATTCGGGCGACAAAACCACTTTTCCGTCATAATCGGCGAAACCCAACTTATTATTTTTAGAACTCGTGAAACCAACAAGACCCGCATCCTTGTAGACGCCGGTTACACCCCGCATAATAACGTTGAAATTACCGTCGACGATATAGCTGCTTCCGATGAGATATCTGTCGTCTGCGATTTTATAAAACGAGGGAGCGCCGGAGAAAATGCCGGTCATATCGTAGCCTACTTTCAGGTTGCTGTCCGTAAAATAAGTAACTTCGTCCACGTAGTTGTAGCCGGCGGAGTAATTAACGGTAGCGGCTACGCCGTCGGTCATCCTGACACCGCCGATAACAGCTGCGTCGTAAGACTTGGAGGTATAATTATAAATAGCAGTCATTCTGGTTACGACAACATCGGTTTTAACCTCGGTCGTGCTGTCATTTACAAAATCGTATTTGTAAAGACTGTAATCAAACTTCATATCCAGCGTAGTTACTCCGTTGGAACCGGAATAAAAATGCGACACCGTACGGACGTTATAATACGCACCGTCCTCCGTTACGGGAATTTGCTCGTAGTAGTAAAGATAATTACCTACGAAAGCAAGAAGCTCGCCGTTCTTTATATCGACAGTACCCTTCTTATCGCTGCCTTTATAGAAAGTAAGCTTGTTGCCGACCTGAATATATTTGTAGTCCGCAGCGTCACCTTCTACAGGGTAATCTTCGTTATCATCGTACACGCTGTACGCGCCGTTGTGTACCGTACCTGCCGCTTCCTCGCCGTCGTAAATTTTGATATCTTTTCTGTCGATCGTGCTGTATTTCGCTATATTCGTTTTCTCGTCAACGACGCATTTAACGTACTTTTCGACGGCTTTATAAGTTTCGGGGTTTACGACTTCCGTCCCCGTGATTTTATAAACCCTTGAAGCTTCGGTATCGTTACCAACGTACACGGTCCCCATTGAAGAAGCGGATAAATATCTGTAATTGCCGTTCGCAAGAATTTCCGTACCGTCCTCCGCATAGTAAGTCGCTTTGTCCGTGGAAGACGTCACTTTCCATACATTTAAACCACCGATATAATCACTCTGAGGTCGATCTAGCAAATCAGATAAAATATACTTCTCACTCCGCAAATCGTACACGGCATATCTGCCGTCTTTCGGAACGACCATCTGGTTGTCGCCATAGTTGTTGCTGTTGCTTTCAATGAGCATCTTTACGGCGGTGTAGCCGTCTTTGCTTGTCTCGTTAGCGTAGTAGCTATCCGCGTAATCTGTTGCGTAATCCGCAATATTGAGTTCATTCGTCGTGCCGAGCGAACCGTGCGAGCTTTTGTCGCTGTCCTTGCACGCGGTTAAGCCAAACGCCATAGTTCCGACAAGCGCCGTACCTATAACTGCGGCAACCACCTTTTTAGTTTTCATATTTCTACCTCTTTAAAAAATTTTGTTAAATTTTGTATGTTATATCATACAAATGATAACTCACGCACTATACGCTGTCAAGCAAATATTAACGGCTTTTCTATGAGGCAATGCCTCTTAAACGCGTAGTTGTCTGTTCGCCTTGCGTTTACGAGTGCAATATATCACCTTTCCACTACCCTTAAACGGAGAGGATATCAATGAATTGAAACACAACATAAAAACCCACTTTACACAGTGAGTAAAAGCTATTTAGCAAACCGTTTTGAAAATGTCAACAAAATTTACTAAATTTTTCTAAAAGGCAATTTAAAGGGGACGGCAGATTTTCCGTCCCCTAAATTTCGTCATTTTATTAAATTGACTTATGCTCCCTGAGATTCGCCGGTAATTTCAAACTTAACATTTGTAAATTCAGCTACGATACCCCTGTTTGCGAACAGGCAAAGATACATATAATCGTTATCTCTTGCAACGAAGTCGAAGTCCGTGTAAGTTTTTTCCGAGTTATCAAATTTTACAACGACGGTCTGACCGACTCTCGTAATAGAAATGGTATGGGTTTCACCTTTAACAATACCGTTTGAAGAGCCGCTTGAAGCAAGCGTTCCGTTCTCTCTGCTGAAAATAGGAGCTTTCTTATTCAACAAGCCTGCCGCCACGTAGTTGCTCGCAAGCGTATCGTCGTTGGTATCGATCAAAATATCATCGCGGAGCATCAGACCGAAGCCGCCCTGCGAATTGGTAAGACCGCTGTCTACAGATTTAACGGTAACCGTTGCGGAAGCCGTGAAGTTTTTGCTTATATCGATTTGCATAAACGCCGCGCCGAAACCGTCCGCACCGCTTTCGAATTTGCTTCCTTTCGCATTGCCCGTATCACCAACGGTGAACGTTTCGTTTTCATATTTAGCCGTAAGCGAAGAAAGCTTCGTGGCGCCGCCGCATTTACCCATAGCCGTTGCGTACCAGTCACCCGTAAGTTTAGTAGCCGTGGTATTTGCGGGGTCGAAAGGTTTATAGTCGGGTTTTACGTAAGACTTATTGACGGCGTCCGCATAATCAGCCGCCTTAGTAGGAGCGGTTATGCCGTCTTTAACGTGAGATTTAAGCGCGCTGTCGGTACTCTTTATTGCATTTGCAAATTGATATGCAACCATTTTAGCACCGAACTTGTTGATGTGCGTATCGTCTCTTCCAGACGGCGTTTCGCTACCCGTTACGGTTGCAACAGGGTCTTCCGCATAGGAAGTATGTGCGTGATAGTAAGCCGCGGCAGCATTATCCTTTTTATATTCCGCAATCGTAAGCGCGGTCAAATCGATAACGGTTGTGTCCGTTGCTTCACCGAGATTTTTAATTGCCTGAACGTAATCGCCATCGGAAGTTACGTGAACCTTAGAACCCGTATATGCGCCGTTAGAATCGTATCTCGTTATAGGCGTGCAGAGTATGGGGGTTGCCCCGTTATCCGTTGCCATTTTTACGTAATTTACATAGAGCGAATTTTGGAAAGAACCCGCAGTATCCTTATCGCCCACGGGGCTTGTGAAGCGGTCTTTATCGTCGCTCTTTTCGTCGTTATGACCGAAACCGATAATAAGATAATCGCCTTCGGAGATAGAACTTGTAAGCGTAGTGTAATTTTCTTCCGTTAAAAAGCTCTTGGAGCTTCTGCCAGAAAGAGCGAGATTTACTATCTGATCGCTGGTAACGTTTAAATATTCCGCAAGCTGGGTGCCGTAACCGTAACGGGGAAGATAATAGCTGTCGTTGAAGGAGCAAACCGTGGAGTCGCCGACAACGTAGATTTTATTTGCCGCAGGCAACGGCGTAGAAGCTACAGTATCACCCGTGTTTCCGTTGTCACCAGTATTACCGTTATCACCGGTGTTTCCATTGTCGCCGGTGTTACCTGTATTTCCAGTATCACCCGTATTGCCAGTGTTGCCGCTGTCGCCGGTATTGCCGCTATTACCTGTATTGCCGCTATCGCCGGTTATACCGCTATCGGGCGTGTTGTTATCGTTGGGTTTTGTCTCTGTACAACCCGCAAATATGCTTCCGCACATAACTACGGAAAGAAGCACGGGTATCAATTTTTTGATTTTTGCTTTCATTTTTATCTCCCTTATAAGTTTTTACTGTTAAGATTGTTTGTGCGTTGTTAGCAACGCACAAAGGGGACGTCCCCTTTTTTTAACCGAATATATTCTATAATATTTAAATTATTTTGTCAATATCAAAAATTTGCGCAAAATCAATTCATTATGACGCCTTTCAACGCTTCGTATTTGGTCAAAGCGGCTTGTCTTAGCTCGGCAATATCGAACGCGCCAGAAAAAGCTTCGTCCGAAAGTGCCTTTGCTGTGAATAGCGCCGACACGGGAAAGCGCAGATTTTTGAGTTCGGAGAGCATATGCCCGCTCTGCCGCGTCCCCATAAAGTCGCCGCTTCCGCGCATCTTCAAATCGCACTCGGCTATGGCGAAACCGTCCGAATTGTTTTTAAGCACTAAAAGCCGCTCCCTCGCCTGTTCGGTATCACTGCCCATAAGAAGAAAACAGTAGCTCTTTTCACTGCCTCTGCCCACTCTGCCGCGAAGCTGGTGAAGCTGGGAAAGTCCGAAACGTTCCGCATTGTAAATAACCATAACGGTCGCATCGGGAACGTCCACCCCGACTTCTATTACCGTTGTGGAAACAAGGCAGTCGTATTCCTTTTCGCGGAATGCGGTCATCACCTCGTCTTTCTTCTTATCGTTGAGCTTGCCGTGTAAAAGAGCGAAGCGCACGTTCGGCATTGCTTTTTGCAAGTCCTCGTATAGTTCGGTGACGGACATCACCGTGCCTTCGTCGTCGCCCTCTATCTTGGGACAGACGAAGTACGCCTGCCTGCCCTTTGCGGTTTCGCCCGCAATCCACGCAAGCATATCGTTATACCTGCTTTGATTTATTATCGAAGTGGATATTTCCTGCCTCGACCGCGGTTTCTCCTTGATTGTGGTAACGTCCAGATCGCCATAGAAAACCAACGACAAAGTACGGGGAATGGGTGTTGCACTCATAATTAGGCTGTCGCAACCGCCTCCCTTTTCCGTGAGCGCGGCTCGCTGGGCAACGCCGAAACGGTGCTGTTCGTCGCACACAACGAGCGAGAGATTGTTCATTTCCACGTCCTTTTGTATTACGGCGTGAGTTCCGCAGACGACGTTAACCGTGCCGTCCTTTAAACCCTTTTTGATTTCGCGCTTTTCCGCCGCGGGCGTTGTTCCCGAAAGAAAACGTACTGTATATTCGGGAAGATATTTTGCTATTTGCGCCGCGTTCTGACGGGCAAGCACTTCCGTGGGGGCGAGCATAGCCGCCTGATAACCCGACTTAACCGCCATAAAAATCGCCGCCAAGGCTACCGCCGTTTTTCCGCATCCGACGTCGCCCTGCAACAGTCTGTTCATAGCCGACGGCGAGTGCAAGTCGGTTAAAATATCCTTAATGGCGCTCCTCTGTCCGAGCGTAAATTCGTAGGGGAAGCGTTTGAGAAATTCCACCACTTCACCCTCGGTTACAGGATAACGTTTACTGCGGACGACCTGTTTGTCGCCCTTGATTATTTTGAACGCTGATACAAGCAGAAAGTATTCTTCGATTGCAATTCTTTCGCTTGCCTCGGTAATATCATCCTGCGAACCGGGAATATGCAGCTTGTAGTAAGCGTTCTTTAAATCGGACAAACCATACTTTTTGATAAGAGGGAACGGCACTCGGCTTTCTATGGATAAGTTTTTCAAAACCTGCCGAACAGCCTGCCTTACCGCGCCTTGGGTAAGCCCCTCCGTGAGCGGATATACGGGTACTATCCCTTGCAAGTTTTTCACGTTGTCCACGCTTTCGAACGTGGGATTTACCATGGACGCGCCCATGCCGTATTTGTTCTGCACTCTGCCGTAGAAAAGATATTCACCTATCGTGAGCTTGGTTGCAACGTACGGTTGGTTGAACCATATGGCTTGGAAAAGGTTATCACCCTGACGGCACAGCGCCTTTACGTAGGGACGGCGGGCATAGCGGTTGAACTCCACGTTCAGCACTTCGCACAGTGTTAAAACGACGTCGTTGTGGTATGCGTTTTGTAAACTCTGAGTTTTCGTAAGGTCTAAAAAGTCGCGGGGAAAAAAGCGCAACAAATCTTCCTGAGAGCGTATCCCAAGTTTGTTGAACTGCTTTTCTCTTTTTTCCGAAACGTA
>CAYXXB010000077.1:0-6329 GCA_964468955.1 uncultured Clostridia bacterium
TACGAACGCACTTCTGCACGTCGGTAAGGCGCTTGCCCGCGGGATGCTTTTCGCCAAGAAGATAAGGCACGAGCGGATGCATACCCGCCGTAGTAAACAATACAGTGGGGTCGTTTTCGGGTATAAGAGAAGCAGAAGCGATTACCGCGTGTCCCTTGCTCTTAAAGAAATCGAGATATAATTTTCTTAAATTTTCACTAGTGAGATTTTTCATATTCCACCTATTTCTTTATAATTTCGTAGCCGTCTTTGCTGTCTTTAATTACGTAACCGAGCGCGTCTATTTGCGTACGCAAGCTATCCGCTTCCGCCCAGTTTTTGCTCTTCTTCGCTTCCCAACGAGCGTCTGCAAGAGATATAACCTCCGCGGGTATTTCCTCTTCGTTCTTTGCTGCAACTTCGGCAAAGTAATCTTCCGCCGTCTTTCTGAAAATTCCGAGAAGAGAATAAGTTTTACGAACCTGATAAACGTCTTCCGCACAGCTACTATCGCCTGCGGCGAGCTTGGATGAAATGCTTTTAAACAGCGGGAACAGCTCGGAAAGCGCAAGCGCGGTGTTGAAGTCGTCGTCCATACACTCGTTGAAACGGTTATCTATTTCCGCATTACCGACTTTGCCTTTGCCGTATTTGTCTTCAACAGCATAGATAACGCGGTAGAAACCCGACAAATGCTTTTCCGCATCCGAGAAAAAGTTATCCGTAATGTTTATGTCGTTGCGGTAGTTGGTCTGTAAAAGCGCGAACTTTATCGCTTCGTTTGAGTATTTTGCAAGCAAGTCTTCCAAAAGCAAACTGTTGCCGAGGCTCTTTGACATCTTCTGTCCGTTCACCTTGATAAGACCGTTGTGCGTCCAGTATTTTACAAACCGCTTGCCAGTAAGGCTTTCGGTTTGCGCAATTTCGTTTTCGTGGTGAGGGAAAATGAGATCCCTGCCGCCGCCGTGAATATCAATTTGTTCGCCGAACGCGGCGCGGTTCATTGCCGAACACTCTATGTGCCAGCCCGGTCTGCCCTTGCACCAAGGCGAATCCCAGCTTATTTCCCCTTCTTTTGCCGCTTTCCAAAGCGTAAAGTCGGCGGGGTTTTTCTTCTGCTCTCCGTTTTCTATTCTAACTCCGTCGAGCATATCTTCGACCGACCTGTTGGAAAGGCAGCCGTAGCCCTTGAACGTAGCGACATCGAAATACACGTCGCCGCAGGGTACGGGGTATGCGTGTCCCGACGAGATTAAAGCGGAAATAAAATCGATAATATTTCCTATATTTTCAGTCGCTTTCATCCATACCGTGGGGTCGTCCACGGCGAACTCGCGCATAACCGCGTCGATTTTCGTTATCATATCGGCGGCATACTTGTCCGCAGGTATTCCCGTTTCCTTGGAACGGGCGATAATCTTGTCGTCCACGTCGGTATAATTGCGGGCATAGGTAACTTTATAGCCCTTCTTTTCGAGATATTTTCTGACGATATCGTATATAAGAGCCTGATAGCCGTGTCCCACGTGTGCTTCGCCAGATACGGTTATGCCGCACGCGTACATTTTTACCTTGCCTTCTTCCAAGGGTTTAAACTCTTCCTTAGTTCTCGTCAGAGTGTTGTATATTCTCATTGCCAATCACCTTTTCCAATTGCTTAAGCCGCTCTTCGAGTTCGAAAGTCCTTTCCCTGAGCGAGCAAAGTTCTTCCTTTATGGGGTCGGCTTTTTCCTGATACAAATCTATTCCGTCTTTGCTGCCGCTTACGCGGACAACCCTTGCGGGAACGCCCACCACCGTTGCGTGAGCGGGTACGTCTTTTAATACAACGGCGCCCGCGCCGACTTTGGCGTAGTCGCCTACCGTTATGTTGCCGAGAATTTTAGCGCCCGCCGAGATAACGCAGTATTCGCCAATCGTAGGATGACGCTTGCCGCTTTCTTTGCCCGTACCGCCGAGCGTACATCCCTGATAAATAACCGTACCCGTGCCGATTTCCGCAGTTTCACCTATAACGACGCCCTGGCCGTGGTCGATAAATACGCCCGGTGCAATCTTTGCCGCGGGGTGAATTTCTATACCCGTGCGGAATTTGGCGCGTTGGCTTACCATTCTCGCAAGCAGTTTCAAATGGATTTTATAAAGAAAATGGGCTAAACGGTGACGCGAAAGCGCTTTGACCCCCGAATACGTGAGCCATATTTCAAATTTATTTCTTGCGGCGGGGTCGTTAGCCTTTGCCGCATTTATATCCATTCTTAACTTTTTGAAAAACATTGTCTAACCTAAAATACCTTTACAAAACATAATATGCAAGGCATTACGTCTTTGCCGACATTTTGAATACGTCGCGCGATTTGCCTATGACGAAAATGTGGTCGCCCTCTTCGAATTTGAAATCCGGAACGGGCGCAGGGTCCAAAGTTTCTCCACGTTTAATTGCGATAATATTCATTTTGTATTTTTTACGGACGTCAAGCTCAATGATAGACTTGCCTTCCCACGCCTTTATTATAGGCACTTCGAATATGGCGTAACCGTCGGTAAGAGCTACGTAGTCGAAAATGTTGTTGCCGTTATGGCGGATTGCGAGCTTATCCGCAGTTTCACCGTCGGCGTAAATGATTTCGTCCGCGCCGATTTTCTTCAGCAGTTCACACTGCAAATCGTCGCGTGCGCGCGCCGCCACGTACTTTGCGCCCAGCTTTTTCAACAGTATGGTAGTCATCATCGAAGCTTCCATATTGTCGCCGACCGTTATGAAACAGAGGTCGAACGACGGAATATCCAACGCGCTCAACACGTCCTCGTGGGTGTATTCAGCAATCCTCGCGTCGGAAAAACGGGTTGCAAGACGGCTGATTCTTTCTTCCTTGCTGTCAAGAATCATAACGTCGTGACCCAAATCCTGCATCTTTTCCGCAAGATGGCTGCCCAGTCTGCCCATACCTATAATAAGAATCGATTTTTTCATAAACTAACCTACTATTATTCTTTCCGCCACTCTCGATATTGTGACGGGCTTCTTTTCTCCCGAGAATACAAGCACGAGCGTAAAGCCGCCAACTCTTCCGAAGAACATCAATAAAACCAAAATAACCTTGGAAGCGGCGTGCAGCCCTGCGGTTATGCCCTGCGTAAGCCCTACCGTTCCCACTGCCGAAACGACCTCGAAAACAACCTCTTCGAGCGATACCGTTTTGCCGACAATGCCTGCGCCTTCTATTGCGCATATTATCATAGTGCTTAATATTGTGACCAAAATGTAAATGCAGACTATCGCCCCGGACTGGTGGCTTGCGTCGTTTTCGAAACGGCGGTTGTAAAGGTGAACTTCGTCTTTACGCCTTGCCGTAGCCAGCGTTGAGAGCAGGAACACCGCAAGAGTCGTCGTCTTTAAGCCGCCCGCCGTCGAACCCGGTGAACCGCCGACGAGCATTAACACCATAGTCAGCGCATTGCCGGCACCCGACATTTCGCCGTAGTCGATTGAAGCAAATCCAGCCGTTCGGGGAGTGACCGACATAAACAGCGAGCCTAAAATCTTAGTACCCACTCCTTTATCGCCGAGGGTTGCGGGGTTGTTCCACTCGAAAGCCATAAACAAAGCCCAGCCGAGAATTATCAACACGCCCGTGACCGTTAAAACGACCTTGGAATGGAAAGAGTATTTTTTAACGTTTATGCCGTGGTGAACGACGTCGCCCCAGACGAAGAAGCCTATACCGCCGATTATAATCAGCAACATTATGACTATATTTACGAGCGGGTCGGAAACAAATCCAGTAAGCGACGCACCGCCTGCCGCGCCGCTTTTTGTTACGGCGTCAGTTAAAGTAAAGCCTGCGTTGCAGAATGCGGAAATCGAAGTGAATATCGCCTGCCAAATCCCCAAGCCCCAGCCGTAAACGCGGATAAAGGAAATACTTAAAAGGAAAGCGCCCGAAAACTCGAATATTAACGTGCCGAGCAGAATATATTTGACAAGACCTTTAATGCTCGCCAAATCCACACTGCCCGCAGACTGCATAACGAGTTTGCGCTGTGAAAGGCTTGTATGCTTTTTCACGTACAGCATAAACAGCGAAATAATCGTGATGAAGCCCAGCCCGCCTATCTGAATGAGCAGAAGAATAACCGCCTGCCCGAAATACGACCAATACGAGAATGTGTCGGCAACGCTAAGGCCCGTAACACAGGACGCGCTGGTTGCGGTGAAAAGTGCCGTTAAAAAATTGACGCTGTTATCGCGTGTGGCAAACGGCATACACAAAAAAGCCGTTCCCACGCAGATAATAGCGAAGAAGCTGATTGCAACCATTGCGGCGGCAGGCAGCTTGAATTTCCTTTTTGCCATAATTGCGTTTATTATAAATCTTTTGTAAAAAAAATGCAACTATAATTAAAGGAATAGAGTTCGGGAATTGTAAAATCTTTTTGTAATTTTTTCACAAAATTCTCACATATTTGTGTGAAAATTTGTTAAAATTTCTTGACTTAACATAAATTTTGTTTTATAATAAAATAAGCAACATAAAAACTGTTAAATATTAACAAAAGGAGTTTTCGGTATGAAACGCGAAAGGATAGAAGATATTGCCGACATTTTGGATAAGCGCGGCAAAATGACTTTGGAACAGCTTGAAAAAGAATTCCCCAACGTTTCGCAAATGACGCTCAGGCGCGATTTGTATCAGCTTGAAGAAGACGGAAGAATTATACGCGTCCGCGGCGGTGCGATGTCCGTTAAGGAAGTACAGAAGGTTTCGGGCGAGGCTTACATTAAAAAGACGACTATAAACACGGACGCAAAGCTTGTCATTGCGCAAAAGGCGGCGACCTTAATTGAAGAAGGCTCGTGCTTTTTCCTTGACGGCGGCACTACCGCAATGTATCTTTCAAAGGAAATACCCGATATAAACTGCAGTATTTTCACCAACGGCGTGGCGGTTGCTATGGAGCTTGCGCAGAAAAAGAACGTTAACATCACGGTTGTGGGCGGGCAGCTTATGAAGGATAACCTTTCCACCTCCTCACCCGTTGCAAGGGAATATTTCGCTTCGAGCAATTTCGAGCTTGCTATCGTTTCCGCGACGGCGTTCACCCCCGAAAACGGATTTTCGTGCAACAGCCAGATAGAAAGCGATTTGTTAAAGCAGATTTTCAAGAAAGCAAGACACGTTTATATGATGCTCGACAGCTCCAAAATCGGCAAAATAAATCCGTTCACTTTTGCTCATATAGAAGATATCAACGTGCTTATCAGCGACGACAAACTGCCCAAGGAATACAAGGCGCTGTTCGAAGAACACAATATCGTAGTTATGTAATTTTGTAATTAAACTCTAAAATCCCCAGCGCTTTCGGCGCGGGGGATTTTTTCAATCACTCCATTTGTGTTTGTCCAAGGTTCTGTCTTTTATGTCGTCGTAAAACTCGAAGTATTTACGGCGCACGTCCTCCAAAGAGTCGTTATCGTCTATATTTCCGAGAAGTTCGTCCAGCTCGTCGGGCGAAAAATCGGCGATATTAAACTCCCCGTCGAAAGCGGAAGCCAACTTCATTAAATCCCATTTGGAAGCTTTCATATCTCCCCTCCGATTTTAAAACTATCTGCCTGCCGTAAATTTTCTTACTATCGGCAACATTGTGATTGCGTCGAATATAAGATTTACGCCGAAAACTATTATGTGCAAGGTTATATGGTGCGCGGGTTCGTACAACAAAAGGAACGCAAGCACGACCTCTATTATGCCCTTAACAAGATAGTATGAACACCGCATACCGCGTGCAATGCGCGAAAACGCGTGGTTGAACGCGTGCGCAGCTTCCACCAACCCGATTACGCCCCAAACTATGGGAATGAACGTGTCCGCCCATTCCTGATCGATTAAAATCATAGCCGCGAGCGCAATTAATATAAGCGAACCCGCCGTCTTATTGGAATTGGTCTGCACGTATTCCTTGTTTTTTATTGCGGATATGAGCTGAATAACGCCGATAACCGCCATAAACGAACCGACTATGTACGAAAGCACAGAAAGCATATATTTCGTAGCGGCAACGCAGGCAATGCCAAGCGCGAAATAGATTATTGCCATTACGTAATACACAATCTTTTCGGAAATTTTAGTGTATTTTTCCACCTTTTCAGCAGTGCCGACGGGTGAAAATTCCTCTACGAGGTTTGCCCCGTCCACTACGGCTTCGGCTATGGAAAATTCTTCGATTATTATTTCTTCAACCGCACTTTCCGCGTTTTCGGCTTGTTCGGCTGCTTCTATCGCGGGCAACTCTTCCTCTTCCGCCGCGGGCGGAGCCGTTAATTCCTCGGTTTCTTCCATAATTAT
>CAYXXB010000078.1:0-6264 GCA_964468955.1 uncultured Clostridia bacterium
GGTGTTCCCCACGGCAAGGGTAGGTCATATAGGTATGTACCGCAACGAGGAAACGTTAGAACCGCAGGAGTATTATTGCAAATTACCGCAGGGAATAGAAGACAAAACGGTATTTTTGGTCGACCCTATGCTTGCAACGGGCGGTTCGGCTTGCGACGCGCTTGCCGCGTTAAAAAAGAGAGGGTGCAAACATATAAAATTTATGGCGATAATCGCCGCACCAGTCGGCGTTAAAAAGGTTGCGGAAACACATCCCGACGTCCCTATATACATTTCCACGCTTGACAGACAGCTCAACGAGAACGGATATATTCTTCCCGGACTCGGCGATGCGGGCGACAGATTATTCGGCACAAAATAATGCTGTGTTATTAGTTGCATATTTGGTTAATAATATAAGTGTAGAAACTTTTTTCGGAGGAATTGTAAATGCGAATAGGAAATCCCTCTTTAAGACGTTGGGTTAAAAAATCTTCGTCGGGTGAAATGGGCGTTGAAACCAACGCCGCAACTTACGGCGGAATATATTTGAAATCCGCATTGTATGCCATTATAACTATAGTTGCGGCAGTCGCGACGGAAGTGGGAGTGCTGTACGCGTTAGGCAGCGGCAACTACGAAGCGTTGATTTACGTTGGAATAGCGGCAGCGGCAAGCGCTTTGCCTATGATTATTCTTGCATTGATAATTGCGTTTGTGCCTTCTACGGTAAAAGTATTAGGCGTAATTTACGCCGCCGTTCAGGGCGCTTTACTGGGACTTTTTGCAACGCTTATCGATATGTTTTATCCGGGTGTAGCCTTCGCGGCTTTCCTTGCAACGGCTGTCGTTTTCCTCGTTTCTCTTCTAGTCAATAAATTAGGCAGGGTGAGAATTAGCAGCGGTTTCGTCCGCGGACTTATGGTTGCGTTTTTCAGTCTGCTTGCAATCGAACTTGTAATGGGCTTGCTGTCCCTCGTCGGCGTGTTTGATTACGCCGCACTTTTCTGGGTGCAGTTTATTGTCTGTGCATTAAGTATCGTTTGGGCGACGGTGATGCTGTTCTGGGATTTGCAGAACATCGACTATATGGTTCAGGCGGGCGCGGATAAAAAGTACGAGTGGAACGTTGCGTTCTCGCTCGTAACCACACTGATATATTTGTATATCGAAATTTTAGAGCTGTTTCTTCGCCTTATCGCAATTTTCGGCAATAACAGAAGAAAATAAAACAGAGTATATAAAGCCGTAAACGTGTCAATGTTTAATATATGACTATGTTTACGGCTTTTAAATTGTTTTTTACGCGTGCGTTCGATTTCGGCGGCCGTTCTTCCCGAAGGGAGTTCTGGCTGGGTGTATTGCCCAACGCGATAATAATGGTGGTATTGATAGGGCTGTTGATTTACAGCTTGCTTGGTTTTTCTCCCGTGATAAACCCTTTCAGTATTGCTATGATTGTGATTTTCGCTCTTTTTTGCCTGATTGAACTGCTTCCTTCGATTTCATTAATTTTCAGGCGAATGCACGATATAGGCAAAAACGGGTGGTATATTTTCGTTTTATTTATACCTGTCGTCGGTTACGTTTGGTATATTTTCTTGGTAACCCGCCCGACAGACTATTACAGAAATTAAAGCAAAAAGGACAGGTGTAAAACCTGTCTTTTTTTGGCGGTAATCTAAACGAATATAACTATTGTAATTATTGATTATTTCTGATACAATAGCAGTGACAAAACTTGCTAAACGGGGAATGATACACAATGGATAAAAGCCTTTATGACGGGTTTTTAAATATCTTAAAGGAAGAGCTGCTGTCTGCAATGGGTTGTACCGAGCCTATTTCGGTTGCGTATGCGGCGGCTTTGGCAAGGCAAACTCTCGGTACAATGCCCCAAAAAGCCGAAATTTCGGTCAGCGGCAACATACTTAAAAACGTTAAGAGCGTGGTCGTGCCGAATCTCGGCGGTATGAAGGGAATAGCGGCGGCAGCCGCCGCGGGTATAGTTGCGGGTGATTGCAGTAAAAAGCTTGAAGTTCTCGCTTCGGTTACTTCTTCTGACAGACAAAAAATCACGGAGTATATGCAAACAGCTCAATTCACCGTCGAGCAATCTCAATCTGGTTGTATCTTCGATATCAGCGTCAAGGTATATAACTGCGCGGACAGCGCGTGCGTGCGCATTGCGGGACATCACACCAACGTCGTTCACATAGATAAAAACGGCAACAACGTAATAGAAGATAAGTGCGTTGAAGAGCAGGCAAATTGCTGTTCGGACAGGGATATACTCACCGTGGATAAAATAATAGAGTTTGCCGACTGTGTAGCGCTTAGCGACGTCGAAGAACTCATTGAAAGGCAGATTCAATATAACACCGCAATAGCCGAGGAGGGACTTAAAAACGATTACGGCGCAAGGGTGGGTAAGGTGCTTTTAGCCGCGTTCGGCAACGGAGTTCACAATCTTGCCAAGGCAACCGCGGCGGCAGGTTCGGACGCTCGAATGAACGGTTGCAATTTACCCGTTGTCATAGTGTCAGGAAGCGGAAATCAGGGAATGACTGCTTCTCTGCCCGTCATAGTATATGCAAAGCATCTAAATAAGAGTAGGGAAGAACTTATACGCGCGCTTGTTGTTTCCGATCTTGTGACAATACATTTAAAGTCGGGTATAGGGCGTTTATCCGCATATTGCGGCGCGGTCAGTGCGGGTTGCGGTGCAGGTTCGGGCATATGCTATCTCAGCGGCGGAAGAGTCGAAGAGGTGTCGCGCACGATAGTAAACGCGCTTGCGATAGATTCTGGCATAATTTGCGACGGAGCAAAATCAAGCTGTGCGGCTAAGATTGCCTCCGCGGTGGAAGCGGGACTTCTCGGGTACGAAATGGCTATGCGCGGCAGCGCTTTCTGTGGCGGCGACGGCGTTCTTGGTGACTGTGTGGAAAACACGATAGACAACGTAGGGGATATCGCGCGGAACGGAATGCGTTCAACCGACGAAGAAATAATAAAGCTTATGATAAAACATTGCTGACTTGTGGACGAACCGCCTCGGGGCATTCACAACAACATATACGAAAAAAGCACTGACAGGTTGTCAGTGCTTTTTTCGTGGTGGAGCAGTGATAATCTAAGGCAAAGATTAAAGAGGTACAAGCTCAGAAAAGTAATGTCGTTAATATAATTTAATTGATAAATTATGGTTAGAGAATACCGAATTTAAATATGATATTGCTTGCTGCAAAGAGCTATATGCCGTTGCTGCATATTCGTCTATATCAGTTTTAGTATTTAAATTGACGAAGGAATTGCTTGTTACTTTGTAAGAATATGTTGCTCCTAATGTATTATAACTGGTGAATGATAAATCTTTATACTCAAATTCAATTTTCGCAAAGCTATCTAATTCGTGGTATGCATAAAACAAACCATTCTTAAAATTTCCCCAGGAAAAAGTAACTGCCGCATAATCATAAAGATTTGGATTAGTGTAACTCGTTACTAAAATACTACTATTATATAATTTTGAAGACGTGTTATAAGTAAAGCAATATGAAAATGATACATTGTTTAATTTATCGTACTTTCTAAATCTATAATTTCCGTCATAGTCGTATTGGGCATATTCTAAAAACAAACCTATAACCAAATTTTCATTTGAAACAATGTTGTTTTCATTTGTATTGCCGTCCGAATTATTATTAGGTGATGTATCTGTACAACCAACAAATATCAAAGCACACATTACTGACGTCAAGAACACATACAAAAATTTTTTCATAAGTTCTCCTACAAATAAAAAGATGCGCCCATGGAGGGCGCACGAAAAATGCACCTCTCAATGTTGCTACACATTTACCCAATTCAAGGCGAGAGAATACACTTTTACCGAGAGTATTCCCTTGAAATTGGGCTATTAAAATGTGTAGCAAAATCAGTATAGCAAATTATTCAAAAAAAGTAAATAGTATTGCGCTTCTAAAATTAACTTTTCGCTAAATAGCTGATAGGCGTGAGTTTGTCAAGACCAGTCAATAGCCTCTTGCGGCACGAAGTCGTCGTAATTTATGTAACTACTATAAACTATTATAAACTATTATAAACCACTATATATTGTGTTATTTATAAAAATAATACCACAACATATAGTAAAATTGCTTGCGTTTTAAATAATAGTGTGATATAATCAGTACACAAAATAGAAAAGGAGGTGAAAATATGTCTAAAACTTATAACCCAGGTCAAAAAGCACCATATTCTGGTCAATATGGTATTGTCGGTCCTCGTGGTGGCAATACTGGTACAGAAAGAACAGTTGTTAAAGGCGAACCTTTCCCGCCCACACAGAAACCTGGACAAAAGTTTGTAATGGTTGACCCTACAAAGAACAAAGCTGGGGGTAGATAATCAATTTAATTAAATTGTGCATTAGCACCTAAAAGGAAAATACTTATGAATAAAGTATGAGTCCGCATCGGAAAGGTATGCGGACTTTAGTTCATACAAAAAAATAGCAACCTAAAACGAAGTGGTTCGTTTTAGGTTGCTATTGGTGGGAGGTGGTGTATTACTGCGCTAACGCTCCGTGCCACCGCAAGCGGTGGGGCGAACCAAGTGGTTCAAATCTTAAACACCGTACACAGCAAACAAGGCAACGACGTAAATCGTTGCCTTGTTTGTGGTGGAGCTTGGGTGTTAGTGTTTGAACACATACCCAAACGCTTTAATAGCTCGTTTGTTTCGTCCAGCCGTACCTTTTTAATGTTTTCGTCCACGCCTAAATCGAGATAGCCGACGGTCTTTATTTTCTCGTCGTCATAAATATACACCGCGAAAACAAGGTTGTCAATGATTTTCCGCTGGTAGTCTTTGTCGGCTGGGTTGCCTTTCAGTAGGTCGGAAATGAACGCCAAAATGTCCTTTGCCGTAACTTTGCGCCCGCGCTCTAAAAGAATTTGCGCCTTGCTGGTTTGTAGGTCGGCAAGCATAATTTCATAGTCCTGCATTTTCTTTTCAATACCCGCTCGTAGTAGCGGGCTTTTTGCCTCTATAAAAGCGTTTGTCAATTCCTCGACTTGTGCTTGCGCCTGCGCTATGCGTGTTTCAATGCTTTTCAAGCCGTCGTCGCCCGTGCGCCTCTCATAGTAGGCTATTGTGTCCTGCGCGGCTTTCTCGGCGTTTTTCTTATTGCTCAAAAAGTCATAAACTTGCTGGGTAACTCGCTTTTCCAGCTCGTCCTTATTCTCGCGCGATTTGTCGCAGTTGCCTTTCTTGCGTTTCTTGCAAGCGTAATAATAATGCTTTTTGCCGTTCCTGCTCGTGCCGCCGTCTGACACCATAGCCGTGCCGCAATGCCCGCAAAACAGTTTGCCCGTGAGCAAATACGGCTCTACGGCTGAATTTGCGCCCGCTAAATACTTGTTCTCGGCTAAACGCTCCTGCACTTTTGCAAAGGTCAATTTGTCGATAATAGCGGGGTATGTATTCGTGCAAAGCCTTTCGCCAAAATAATACTCGCCCGTATATTTGGCGTTTTTAAGCCATTTTTCAAAACTGCGGAAATTGAACGGCTGTCCTTTAATGCGCTTGCCCTGTGCGTTGAGCGCGTCGGCAATAACTTTTTTGTCCGTGCCTTTCGCGTACTCGTTGAAAATGTAGCGGACGATTTCGGCTTGCTCCTCGTCGATAGCAACTTTGTGAATTGTGCCTTTTTTGCCCTTGCGGTCTGTGTCAATAAGCTGGTAGCCAAAAGGTAGGCGCGAGCCTGTGAACGTGCCATTTTCCACGCAAGTGTCAAGCCCGTTTTTAATGCGCTTTGACAGTCGCTTGCTGTATTTCTCGTCGTTCCACTCCAAAAACATTTCGTAGAACTCGCCGCCTTCGTCGTCGCTGATGGGCTGGGTTGCTGATACGACTTTTATTCCATAGTCGCGCTTTAACAATTCCTTATATAGAATACTGTCGTGTCGGTTGCGGGCGAACCTGTCAAACATATATACAACGATAAGCTCAAACGTTCCGCTGGCGGCGTCCTTTATCATTTTTTGAAACGCTGGGCGGCTGTCGTTCGTTCCCGTCCTTGCCTTTTCGGGGTAAACTGTCAAAACGTTGTAGCCCTGACTTTCGGCATACTCGCGGCAAATGCGAATTTGCCCCTCAATGGTCATTTCGTTTTGCCCGTGTGAACTGTACCTTGCGTAGATAACTGCGTTTTTCATTGTGTGTTGCTCCTTTGCGCGGTCTTGGTCGGACTGCGGCTTAAAAAATTTTGTGTTCGCT
>CAYXXB010000079.1:0-6240 GCA_964468955.1 uncultured Clostridia bacterium
ACTTTGAACACAATATTTAGTACAATTTAAGAACTTTTCGCATATACTGTTATATGAACACTAAATTGATTTTTATTTGATATTATTGCTCTGTAAATCCGTTTTCTTTAAGCAATTGAACAATACGTTTAACTGCACTCTTTTCCGCTCCATATGATAATCCCATACTCGTTTTACCGCCACTTGAAATAATTTCAACGGTTGTTTTGTCGGCAGTTTCTTCGACAATTACAGTCAGAGTAAGGTTTGATTTTATTCTGTAATAGTATTCCTCAGCAATAAAAATTATTACTTTGCTGTTCTCTAATTCAATTTTTTTAATAAAAATACCATCCTGGGAAACTACCCCCGAAGAAAACCATTTACGCAGAATACTTTCTGTTTCTGCTTTATTTTGTAAAATCAATCTGTTTTTTATCATAATGTTCTCCGTTAAATTGCTGTTTATCTTTTACATTATAACAAAATAAAAAGTAAAACGCAAGGAAAAGGCTATTTGTCTTTTCCTTGCGTTAATATACCGTAATGAAAACGCTTTATTCATTCCCCCAACGCTATGTAACGCGAAAGGCAATAAGTGATATTTTCGTCCGCGATATTGCAAATAGGGGCGAGCGGAAAGCCGTGTTGAGCGAACTCGCCGTCCCCCGCGTTTGCACTACTTCTGTTTCCACCGCTGCCCCCGTGTGAGGGGTTGGCGCGCGTTGCCCCCATCCCCCCCGTCATTGCCTGTACTGAGGAAATCATACCCGAAAGCTCCTCCGCCTTTGAAAGAGCTTCCACCGCGTCTTTACCGCCCAGACTTTCCAAAATGGGCTTAACCTCTTTCAAAGCGCCCGCGTTGCCGCCCATAAGCGCGAGAAGTAAAACTAACAAAAGTTGCATAAATTTCCCCTCCGACATAGACTGTAAGGAAGCCGAAACAAACACGGCTACTATATTATATGCGAGGCTGATTATGAAAGATTTTAAAAGTTATAAACCCGAAGAAGGCAAAAACGAACAATCCAACTCACAGAACGCGAACGTGGAACAGACCGTAAACCTTGCAGCCGCTATGGCAAAAGCGTTCAACGGCAAGAGCGAAGGGCAGATTTGGCAGACTATATTGGAGCAAGCCGAACAGGGCAAGCGCAACGGAACGCTTACAAACGCAGACTTAGACAACTTTTATAACGCCTTAGCACCGCTTGTGGACGGTTTTAAACGTCAGAAATTAAAGAGCATAATATCAAAGCTTAAAGCGATTTAAGGCGACGTTTCCCCGCCGCCTTAAAATTATTTTCTATTCGCGCGCAAGCTTTTCCGCTGCGCGCAGGAAATAATCCACTTCCCTTTCGTTGTTGAAAGCTGATAACGAAACGCGCACAAGCCCTTCCGAACGGAGAGCTTTGTGCATAAGCGGCGCACAGTGCAAGCCGCCGCGCACGCAAATTGAAAACTCTTCAGAAAGGCGGTAAGCCGCTATTTCGGACTGCATATTTTTAAACTGAAAAGTTACGATGCCGCAGTCGTTAACCCGAGAATACAGTTGAACCGCCTTGTTGGAGCTAAGTCCGTTTATCAGTAAATCGGTGAGATAAATCGTTCTGTCGCGGTTTTCGTACAGGTGCGACTGTAAATACAGCACCCCCGCGCCGAGCGAAACTATTGCAGGATAAGAAATAGTACCCGCTTCCAATCTGTCGGGGTAAAAATCGGGCATATCAAGGCTGTAACTGTCGCTCCCCGTACCGCCGAATGAAACGGGTTTGGGATTGAACCTTTCCGAAAAAATCAACGCGCCGCTGCCCTGTATGCCCAGCATACCTTTATGCCCCGCCACGGCGAGCGCGTCTATGCCGAGCGCGCCTATGTCCACCTTGCGGTGTCCGCACGCCTGCGCGCCGTCGCAGATAAGATAAGTTTCGGCGGGTATTCCCGCCTTTACCGCGGCGATATCGGGAGACGTTCCCGTAACGTTGGAAGCGAGCGTGATGACAACGGCTTTCGCGCCCTTTTTCGCTTCGGCAATCACAAAATCAGTATCTATTTCACCCGAACCAGTCAAAGGTGCAAGTACCACTTCCACTCCCTTGCTTTCAAGATAATGCAAAGGACGGAGAACGGAATTGTGTTCCGCAACCGTGGAAATTACCCTGTCCCCCCTTTCTAGTATGCCCATAAGAGCGATATTGAGCGCTTCCGTGCAGTTTTTGGTGAACGCTACCCTGTCTGCGGAGGGAGCGCCGAAGAACTCGGACAGAGCTTGTCGGCAAGCGTACACTCTTTCCGCACAGGCAAGAGAGAGCTTGTGTCCGCTTCTGCCGGGGTTCGCCCCCGTCTTAATCGCCGCGGCTGTCGCCTGAACCACTCCGTCGGGCTTGAACCCGCCCGTTGCCGCATTGTCGAAATATATCATAATCCGCTCCTTGAACATAATATGTAGTATGGCTATCTACCCGAAAGGCGTGATAGCATATTATATTTACAAGGTGATGAAATTATGACCGAGACATTGGCGGTTTTCCGCTCCCGTTCACAGGCAATGGATTGTATGTCAAAGCTGAAAGCGCTGGGCGTTCAGGCTCAGCTAATCAACACCCCCAAGGAAGCGAACGTGGGGTGCGGGCTTTCCGTCAAATTATCTCCCGCAGTGACAGCGAGGGCGAAAAACTTTATTTCGAAAGCGAATTATTCCGCCTTTTACGGCTATTTAAAGATTGAAAACAGATACGGAAGATATTACGTTTCAGGCTTTTGACATCTTAAAACGGTTGAAATTGCGCCTTAGCCGTGATACAATACGTTTATGGAAAATAAGAAAGCTGTCTTGGCGGAGCTTGAAAGGCTGTACCCCGACGCACGCCCCGCACTCAAATTCAACGACGCATACCAACTGCTTGTCGCGGTTATCCTTTCCGCGCAATGCACGGACGAAAGAGTAAACAAAGTGACCGAAGTGCTGTTCAAGCAACACGGAACCCCGCAAGCTATGCTTAATTTAACGCAGGAAGAGCTTGAAAAATATATATTTTCCTGCGGATTATACAGAAGCAAAGCGGCGCATATTCTTTCCGCTACTAAAGATATAGTCGAAAAATTCGGCGGGGAAGTGCCGAAAGACTTTAAAGAGCTTAAGAGCCTTGCGGGCGTAGGACAAAAGACGGCGAACGTCGTTTATTCAGTCGCGTTCGGCGGCGACGCAATCGCCGTGGACACGCACGTTTTCCGCGTTGCAAACAGGCTCGGGCTTGCCAAGGGCGACACCCCCTTTAAGGTTGAAGAGGGTTTGAAAATTGCAATTCCGCAAGAGAATTGGAGCAAAGCACACCACTGGCTTATCTTTCACGGCAGGCGCGTTTGCCATTCGCGAAAACCAGATTGCGAAAACTGCACGCTGAAAGGCGGCTGCGATTATTATAAAAATAAATAAATGCACTAAAAAGCGCGGGCTTTATCAAGCCCGCGCTTTTATATTCCCGGTAAACTCAAAAGTAATAATATCAGCATAAAAAACGCCATAAGTACTTTTATCATAAAGTAATGTATAACTGCCGTACATACGCTTATTACGATGCCGGAAATACCGAAACCCTTTCCGTTTTTAAACTGTTTGCATTTAACCAGACCGACTATACTGAAAACCAGCCCGAGTATTGAGAACAGCCAACTGATAATGCCTAAAAACGAAAGTATGAAACCCGCAATGGCGAACCAGTTTTTCTTTTCGTCAGTATTATTAACCGTCGGCACGGGCTGTACCATCAAGCCGTTATAAGCCGCGCTGTTTATAACCGTACCGCAGTGTACGCAAATCACCGCTTCGTCGTTTATCTCTTTTCCGCAATTTCTGCAATACATTCAAAAAACCACTTTTCTTTTAATTTTAGGTGCGGGCAGCGCCGTCTACAGGCAGAACCGCACCTGTAACGTAGGAAGCCATATCGCTTGCAAGGAATAAGAAAGCGTTTGCAACCTCTTCGGGCTTTCCTATTCTGCGTAAGGGAATTTGCGCGACTACGGGGGCAAGCACTTCTTTAGGCACGTTCGCCATCATATCCGTATCGGTTACGCCGGGGGCAACCGCGTTCACCCTTATGCCGTAAGCGCCGAGTTCGCGTGCAAGCGAAAGCGTAAGTCCGTTAACCGCAAACTTGCTTGCGGGGTACGCAACGCCCGAAGGTTGACCGTATTTGCCGACCATAGAGCTTGTGTTGATTATTGAGCCGCCCTTTTCCTTCATAAGCTTTGCCGCCGCCTGAGAGCAGACGAACACCGCGTTAAGATTGAGATTTACGACTTTTTCAAATTCGGCGTAGTCGTAGTCGAACAATGAAGCGCGTGCGGAAAGCCCCGCGTTGTTCACTAAAATATCCAACCCGCCGAGAGCTTTAAACGCTTCGTTGAACGCGCTCTGCACTTCTTCAACGTTTGTCAAATCGGGTGCAAGCGCAATAATTTTCCGTTGAGGGAACTGCGCCTTTAATTCCTCCGCCGCTTTTTCCGCAGTCTGCATACGAGAACCGCACACGGCTACGTCGGCACCGTTTGATAAAAACTTTTCCGCTATAGCACGCCCTATTCCGCGTGTTCCGCCCGTAATTATCGCTTTCTTATTGCTTAACATAATAATCTCCTTTAACCGAATTTTTGCATTTTTAACGGCGAAATATACCTCTGTTAAATGCGTTTATTCTTTTTTACCATAATAACGATGAACGCAATACCGCCCGCCACTACGAACAGCATAAACCTGACTAAAAACAATATCAGAATGGTAACGCCTACAGAGCTTTCCCCGTTCTGTGAGCCGTTACCGTTTGCATTGCCCGCGTATTCTCTGTTAAGCGAGAAATATACCGTGCCGTAAGGTACTACCGAATAAACAGTCTTATAACCCGTGTCCGTCTTCTGGAAATTTTCGGCGTTGCTAGCGATATAGAAATCGGTGTTTATTTCCACTTCCAACTTGCCGAAGCCGCCCCAAGCGGAATCCTCGATATTGTAAAAATAATCACAATTCGACGAAGATAAAACGTTCGGATATACGGGCGTAGTCACGCTTGTAACAATCTCGCCTTTGGGAGCGATATCAACCGTATACTGATAATATTTTCTAAGATTGCTTGCAGTCAGAGCGTATTTACTGCATACACATTCGCTGTTGGAAAAGCTTGCAAGAATACCGTTATACCAGTCCAGTTCGCTAATACCGTCAACGGGGCGAAGGCTTTTTAGCACCAATTCTTTGAGCGTTGTCGTTTCGACTTTCTCGAGCGTGAACAAATCGTTTATCTTTACGAGTTCGTATCTGTCATAATCATAGAACGAAAGTGCGTCGAAATTCACGGCTGTATCGTCGCCGAGGATATAGAAATTATTTTCGCCGTCCGTGGTGTACCTGCACGAAAATTCGTTCGAATCGTCCGCAATATAGCGCGCTTTAGTGAAATCGGAAATAATATCGCCCTTAAGATAAGCGTACGTTAAGTTCGGGCTTGCGTTTATCTTATAAGTATGAACGGGCAGGTCGGGGTTGAAAAACGCATCCGAATACCACTCGTCGGATACGGTTAAAGCAAAATGTCTTACAACTGTTTCAACCTCTTCGCCGTTAACTTTGATTGACGGCGTTACGTCTGGATTATTCCCGAAATAATTGGGTCTTTCCATTTCCTGTGCAAACAGCCTTACGCTAACCGCTTCGTCCGCAGGATTGTAAAGCGTGTATTCGCTCGTCACCTTAGAGCGGTAATTGATATCCGAATAATCGTCAACCTGCGGTAAAGACGGTATGTCGTAAATCAGTTTCATTTTCTTCACATACACGGAAGGGTCTTCATAGCTTTGAAAAATCCCGTAATTATCACTGCCCATACGGTACTCGTCATAATAGCTCGGCTTATATGCAAACGCGGAGCTAACCGAAGCGCCGACAACCGCGATGAAACAGATAAGCGCCGCAACTAAACCAGCGATTCTTTTTTTATTGACAAATTTGAACATAATTTTCAACCTCTATTTATAGTATACACGCACTTAACGAATATTTCAAGCAATACCGCAATTTATTCAATCACAATTAAAACGATATACCGCATTGTTTTGTCCCGCAATACCTGAAATTTAAGGAGCTTAATTTATAAATATTTTAAAAGGCGCAGCTTTTTTCAAAGCTGCGCCTTTATAGTCGTTTAAATTCAGATTACTTAAGAATCTTAGCTACAACGCCGGAACCAACCGTTCTGCCGCCTTCGC
>CAYXXB010000080.1:0-6197 GCA_964468955.1 uncultured Clostridia bacterium
AGCTTGCCCATAGTTTCGGGGCAGATATACAAGTCGTCAAAACCGTTCAGATAAATATAGTCGCGTAAGGTTTTCAACCTGTCGCATGTCAACGCAACAGCGCTTTCACGTGTGGCTTTTCCCTGTGCCGCAGGGTGAAAAACCAACCTTTTACCGCCGAAAAGCTTTAAAAATTTTGCACTGTTTAAAACGTAATTGTAAGATTTTTGCGCAGCTTCGTCGTCGGGATTTGCAAAGTTGATAAAGTACGGGGCGTGAACGCTTATTTCCTTGCCGTTCGAAGCAAACTCCGCACCTATTTCCTCCGCTTTGCTTTCCGATAGCAATATGCCTCTTCCGAAAGAGTATTCGAAACAGTCCAAGTTGAATTTTTGCAAATATTCGGGCGCTTGAATAGTATGTTTATAGCCCATTGCATAAAAGCTTTCACTGTTTCCGCTCGGTCCGAATTTAATCAATGTTTTCCTCGCCGTCCTCTTCTTCGCTTAATTCCGCTTCTTCAACGGGTTCGGCAACTTCTTCAATCTCTTCCGAAAGTATATCTTCGGGTTGAATTTCTTCTGCCGCTTCAGTTTCTTCTACGGATTCAGTCTTTTCTGCCGTTTCCTCGGTTGTTTCTTCGTTTACCTCTTCAGTTGCCGTTTCAACAGCTTCGTCAAAATCTTCGGAGGGTTCTTCGACTATTTCGTCAAAACCGCCTTCGATTACTTCAACGTGTTCTAACTGATTGTCTTCTTCGGGTTCAAACGTTTCTACCGTTTCTTCAGTTGCTTCTTCGTTTACCGTTTCAACAGCTTCTTCAGTTTCTTCGGACTGGGGTTCTTCCATGGGTTCCGTAACTTCTTCAACCACTTTAAAAACCTCTTCTTCGAGTTGATTTTTTTCTAAATCTTCAGCTTCTTCGACAGTATTAACACCCTCTTCAATTTCATCTGCTTCTTCTAAGGGTTCCGCTATTTCTTCAATCTCTTCCGTAACGGTTTCCTCTTCAGGTTCAGCAGTCTCTTCCGTTTCTTCGGGTGCCGTTTCAGCAGTCTCTTCAACTTCCTCTACAGGCTCATCCATTATTTCGTCGAAACCGTTTTCCAATTCCTTATATTCGTTAGCCGATATCGCAATTTCATCTTCTACAGGCTCGACTGTTTCATTTACTTCAATTTCTTCAGCCGTTTCTTCTTTAACTACGGGAGCAGCTTCTTCATTTACGGCTTCCTCTTTCACGCTTGCGGGCGCTACGGGTGCGGGAACTTTTTCCGCCGCCGCTTCTTCGGCTTCCGCCTGCTTAGCCAAATCAGCCAAAACGGATTTGTCCGTATTCAACTGGGCAACAAGCTCTTCGGGAGTTGCAAACGCCGCTATGTCGCGCAGATAACCCAAGAATTTTATAGTTAACGTTTCGCCGTATAAGTCGCCGTCGAAACCGTCGAAATGCACCTCCAAAGCAACTCTGTCGTCGCCAAACGTAGGGCAGGTTCCGTAATTTGCTATACCGAAATATTGCGTTCCGCCTATCGTACTCTTAACCGTATAAACGCCTTGTTTAACGAGACATTTGTTTTCGGGATAAGTAATGTTTACCGTGGGATATCCGAGCTGGCTAGCACCCCTGCCCGCGCCTTTCACAACTTCTCCACTGACGCAGAATTGCGAACCCAAAAGCGCATTTGCGTTCATTATATCGCCGTTTTCAAGGTAACTTTTTATAAGAGTAGTGCTGATTTTTTCGCCGTCTTGCATAACGTCCTTGACGGGCATATACCAAACGCCGTTATCTTCATCCTCTGCATAATTCTTCAGCGTGGACGATTTACCCTTTGCACCTGCGCCGAAACGGAAATCTTTGCCGCTCATATACGCTTTAACGTTTACTTTTTCCTCTACCGCGTGCAGGAAGTCTAAAGGCGCTGTCGCTTTAAACTCGCTGTTAAAATCGATTACGAGAACAAATTTGACGCCGAACTCTTCCAAAATAGCAAGCCGTTCTTCATAAGAATAAACGAGCTTGTCACCTTTTCCGTCACGGAAGAGCATAACGCCTAAATCAAGACCGTTAATCTTGGCTTGCAGCTTGGCTTTTTTTATCAGGTCTCTGTGTCCGACGTGGATTGCGTCGAAGCAACCGAGAACCAAAAGCGCAGGAAAGTCGTATTCGTCTTTGCCGTATTCGATTACAGTTAACATAATTTTGTCCTTACCTTTAAATTTCCACATTCCACTTCCGCTAAACCGTAGAAGTCGTCTGCATTGTAAATTTTGTATATACCGTCGCCAAGTTCGCACTTGACGGATAAACCGTTAAACAGTTTTTTTGCCGTATTTCCTTCCACGTGAATACTTTCAAACGGAAGAATACTGTCAGTTGGAATTAAATATCCGCTTAAATTTTCCGCAGTTAATCTGTCGGAAGTCACTGCGTTTTCTATTTCAAACGGTCCGCTCTTCGTCCTTGTAAGAGCGCTCATGGCCGCATACGTTCCCAGCATCTGAGCCATATCCCTCGCAATAGAACGGATGTACGTGCCGCCTCCGCACTCTATTTCAAAAGAAAAACCGCCGTTGCCGTCGCTGCCTATTAAATCAATCGAGTAAATATTGACTTTTTTCGGGGGAAGGCTGAACTCTACGCCGCTTCTTGCAAGCTCATACCCGCGTTTTCCGCATACCGACTTTGCACTGTATTTAGGCGGAATTTGCATAATCTCGCCGACAAGACTGCCAGTCACGCTTTTTATTTCTTCAGCCGACGGAACTCTTCCGCCGCTTTTGACAATCTGTCCCGTAATATCGAGAGTATCGTAGTCGTCGCCAAATACGAAAGTTGCAACGTAGGTCTTGCGTTTACTCAAAAAATAATCGAAAAGACGGCAAGCATTACCTATCGCTATAGGAAGAACGCCGTTTGCCATAGGGTCCAACGTACCCATATGACCGCACGGAGTGTGCGAAAGCTTTTTAATTACGCTTACTTCTTTTGCCGAACTTGCGCCCGCAACCTTGTTGAGGTTTATAAAACCGTTCATAACTGCTGATAAACCGCATAAGTTAGCCGTTCTATAATTTCTTCGTACTCGCCGAACAGCATACAGCCGCTTGCAAGCACGTGTCCGCCGCCGCCGAATTTTGATGCTACTGCGTTGACGTCCGTATTACGGCTTCTCAGCGACGCTTTGTACTGATTTTTCTTGACTTCCATAAGCGCTATCGAAACTTCTACGCCCTCTATGGAAAGCGGATAATCCACGAATCCTTCCGTCTGACTTTTGTCGGTACCCGTTTCTTCGAAATCTTTTTGAGTAACCGTGAGAAAAACGAGCTTATCTTCGAGAGCAAAACGCATTCTGTTTATCACTCTTCCGTACAAAAGCGCGCGTCCCTTGATTTGGTGAGTAAACATCATATAACCGATATTGCAAATATCAGCGCCGTTTTCTTTTAATTCAGCCGCGACGGAAAACGTTTTGGCACTCACGTCGTTATGTGTGAAATTTCCGCTGTCGGTCAGAAGTCCGAGTGCAAGCAAATCAGCTATTTCCTTTGTTATTTCAAACCCCGCCGCTTTAAAAATTTCCGGCATAATTTCACACGTCGCCGTACTGTCGGGCAAAACGTAATTGTACTTGGCAAATCTCGGATTGGAAATGTGATGGTCGATGTTCAGCGTAACGCCCTTAAAAGACTGAAAACGCGAAGCAAACACGCCTATTCTGTTCAATTCCGCGCTGTCAACCGCGACGAACAAATCGAAATCGTCCGCTTCTGCGGGAAATTCGGTATACGTTTTTTCCATTGCGGGAAAAAGTCTGAGCCTTTCGGGAGGAGCGTCCTCACACAGCATATAGGCATCCTTGCCCGCGTTCCGAAGCGCAAGACAAAGCGCGAGTCCACTGCCGAGAGCGTCGCCGTCGGGGCGCACGTGGCAGGCAATAACAACCTTATTCGCGTTTTGTAAAACCGCGGAAATTTCCGCTAAGCTCGCATTATTCATCGTCTTTTGCGTCCGTATGTTCAATATTTTTAAGAAGCTTGTCTATTTTATCACCGTATTCCATACTGCCGTCCGTATAAAAACGCAATTCTGGAACCGTTCTTAAATGCAGTACTTGTGAAAGCTCGTGCCTGATGAAACCCGCGTTCTGGCTGATAATTTCAAAGCTTGCGCGCTTTTTTTCTTCGTTGACGTCGTATATGCTTATAAATACTTTGGCGTTTTTCAAATCGGGAGCGACGTCTGCCGTAGTAACGCTTATTATTGCACTAAGCTCGGGATATCTGTTCCTGAGCGAAGTGGAAATAACTTTGTGTATTTCTTCACGGAACTGACTTGCAAGTCTTTCGCCGCGTAAACCTTTCATTATGACCTCTTACTCTTTTCGGGCGATACTTCCTCTATCATATAACATTCGATAATATCGCCTACCATTATATCGTTGAAACCTTCGATTGCGCAACCGCATTCGTAGTTGTAGTTGACTTCTTTTACGTCATCCTTAAAGCGCTTGAGCTGCTTTACGTTTCCTTCTACGACAAGGATATTGTCGCGGTAAATTCTCAGCTTGCCGCCGCGTACGATTTTGCCTTCCTGTACGTAACAGCCGGCGATATTACCGACGCCAGTAATTTTGAACGTCTGACGGACTTCGCATTTGCCGAGGTATACGTCCCTGTACTTGGGAGTAAGCATACCGTTGAGAGCCGCTTCCATATCGTCCAGCAAATCGTAAATTATGCGGTAGCTCCTTACGTCTATCTTACTGCGTTCCGCCGTAGCACGCGCCTTTGCGTCTGGACGCACGTTGAAGCCGAGAATAATCGCCTTGGAAGATTCCGCAAGCATAACGTCGGATTCGGTTATCGCGCCTGCACCGCTGTGAATTACTTTTACGTGGACTTCGTCGTTTGAAAGCTTAAGCACGGATTGCTTAACCGCTTCAACCGAGCCTTGAACGTCGCCTTTTATAATAAGGTTGAGCGTCTTGATATTGCCCTCGTCCATTTTTCCGAATATGTCGTTGAGATTGGTAGACGGCGTAGCCTTTAAAAGCTCGTCGCTTTCCTTTCTCTTTCTCTCTTCTATGACGGACTTCATCAAGTCCTGAGTTACGGCAAAAATAGCGTCGCCCGCGTTGGGTACTTCTTCAAGCCCCAAAACGTAAACGGCCATTGACGGAGCGGCTTCCTTTACCGTTCTGCCCTTGTCGTCTATCATTGCCCTTACGCGTCCCGTAATCGTACCCGAAATTATATAATCTCCCGTACGCAACGTACCGTTCTGTACCAAAACCGTAGCCAAAGGACCTTTGCCCTTGTCGAGCTGGGCTTCGATAATAGTACCTCTTGCCTGTCTTTCGGGGTTTGCCAAAAGCTCTTTCATTTCCGCAATCAGCAGAACGTTTTCCAAAAGTTCTTCTATGCCTTCGCCCGTTTTGCAGGAAATAGGACAAACGGGTGTATCACCGCCCCATTCTTCGGGAACGAGATTTTGTTCGGTAAGCTGTTGCTTTATTCTCTCGGGATTAGCGCCGTCTTTATCTATTTTGTTTATTGCAACCAAAATGGATACTCCCGCCGCTTTCGCGTGGTTAATAGCTTCGATTGTCTGAGGCATAATGCCGTCGTCTGCGGCTACGACTATGATAGCGATATCCGTAACCTGAGCGCCGCGCGCTCTCATAGCGGTGAACGCTTCGTGTCCGGGAGTGTCTATAAAAGTTATGCTCTTGCCGTTCACGTTAACCGAGTAAGCGCCTATGTGCTGGGTTATTCCGCCCGCTTCGCCTGCCGCCGCATTGCTTCTTCTGATATAATCCAAAAGCGAAGTTTTGCCGTGGTCGACGTGTCCCATAACGGTAACGACGGGTGCGCGGGGAACAAGGCTTT
Source organism: uncultured Clostridia bacterium (assembly GCA_964468955.1). Classification (GTDB taxonomy): domain Bacteria; phylum Bacillota; class Clostridia; order Christensenellales; family Borkfalkiaceae; genus Coproplasma. The sequence continues at coordinate 5,878 of CAYXXB010000080.1, forward strand.
CGATTTCTTCGACCGTATCAGCCTGTTTTTCCGTCAGAATTTCTTCCGCCGTCTTTTCGGGTTTGTATTCGAGTTCGATGCCCAATCCCGCCGCTAAAAGCGCCGCCGTATCGTAGTCTATAGACTCGTTTACGGTCTTCATAACGCCTTCTTTAAACAGCTTTTTGGTTATTTCCACTGCGGAAATACCAAGCTTTTCGGAAAGCACTTTTATAGGAATATCGTTTGTAGTAACAACCGCGTGCTCGATTTTTATAGTCTGGAAATTTTGTTGTTTCTGAGTTTTCTTTGTACGAAGCTTTCTGTATCCGCTCTTGTTC
>CAYXXB010000081.1:0-6019 GCA_964468955.1 uncultured Clostridia bacterium
TGCGAATACTTTTCCTAACAAAATATAGGGTGCGTATTCGCTTGTAATGGTGGAGTTGTCGGGGTGAAAAACGCACCCGACCTTTGATAAATCTTTCACCGTTATCGTTTTGGTTTTCTTCGGCGTAAGATTGTAAGTGATTGTGAATTTGAACGTGCCGGGATCATTGTCATCATCCCATACCACAACGGAATTCACAAGCAGGTCGATTATGCGCCGTTGGAATTCGGGATCGTCCACATTGCCTTTTGTGAACTCTGTAAGGAAGTAAATTACCTGCGGCTTGTCTAACTTTATGACAGCCGCTTTTTCCTTTGCGAGCCGCCGTTCTGCGTTCCTGCGGTCTTTCTCCAACTCATTGAGCCGTTGGGCTAATGTGGGCGAATCTGCGCCGTTCTCGACCAATTTAAGCAGTCTTGCAATGGTTTTCTCTATGTCGGTAATTTCGTTCTCTATGGTGGGAATAGCAGTCTTTTCAGCCTTTTCTTTTTCCGCTGCCTGAATTGCTATATCCGCAATATGCTCAATCATCTGCGGAGTGAGCAGTTCTACTGTATCTTGTACGACAACCTTTTCAACCCATTCTTTTCGCATAGGTGATTTGGTACAGCCGTTGTTACGTTCTCCACGCCGCCCGGCGCAGGTGTAATAAAAGTATTTGCGCCCGGTATGGCTTGTGCTTGCCGTACCCGTCATAACTTCATTACAATGACCGCAAATGAGCTTCCCCGACAGCATATAATCGACAAGAGCTTTTCCCCTTGCAGGTGCATCAGCACGGCGATTTAGCCGCTCCTGCACCTTGTTAAAGGTGTCCTCGTCAATGATAGCAGGAACGCCGCCCTCGACAGTTATATCCATAAATTTGTACTGTCCTATATACTTCTTATTGCGAAACATTGAAGTAAAGCTATTCTTATTGAATTCTGCGCCTGTTTTCGTCCTGTAACCTGCGCTGTTAAGCACACGGCAAATATCGGCTACGCTTTGCCCTGTGGCGTACATAGCAAACGCCTTACGGACAATCGGAGCTGTTCGCTCATCAATGACTAACTTTTTATTCTCAATCTTATAACCTAACGAAATGTGTCCGCCGCAGGAATTACATTTCAGAGCCGATTCGTGCATACCCCTTGTAATTTTTTGTGCAAGCTCCCGTGAGTAGAATTCCGCCATTCCCTCAAGCACAGATTCAAGGATAATTCCCTCCGGGTTGTCGGTGATATTTTCGGTGGCGGAAATCAGGCGTACACCGTTCTTTTTTAACCTTGCTTTATATGTTGCGCTGTCGAACCTGTTCCGGGCGAAACGGTCTAATTTATAGACGATTACAGCTTGCCACAGCTTCTTTTCGCTGTCTTTTATCATTCGTTGAAACTCGACACGCTTTTCAACATCCTTTGTCGCAGTCAAAGCGCGATCAACATATTCTCCGACAATAGTGTACCCGTTAGCTTCGCAGAATTTTTCGCATTCGTGGCGTTGCCCCTCGATAGACTGTTCATTTTGTCTATCAGAACTGTACCTCATATATAATACAACATCCATATTTTTTGCTCCCAAAGTGAGTTTTTAAGAGTGAAAGTGAATGATTTTAGTGTTTTTCAGTAAAGTGTTCTATAAGGAATAATATATAGATGACTTTATAGAAAAAGCCTTTTATTATTCACTTTTATCACTTCTTCAATTTAAGTAAGTATGTAATAAATTCTGCCTGTTCTTTAATTCCCAAAGAGCGATATACCGAAACCAACTCTAATTCCTGTTTGGAGAAACCGTTATTCTCGGAAATGTTCAAAGTGGCATTCGGGCTTTCATTTATAGTATTGAAAAGGTGATGATTTGAACGAACAGAAGTGTCCTTTGTAAAATGCTCACGCTCCCAATTCGACATAGCAAGTTCAAATCCGTCTTCCGAAATCTTTTTAATACGCAAGCTCTCATTCATAAAATCGCCGTAAGTGAACGTCATTGTACTGCCGTTTTTACTTATGGTGATTTCCGTTTCTCCCTCGTCATAGGAATACTCATTATCAAGCAACCATTCCACGACAAGCCCCATAATTTTACGGGCATAGGTTTCTTCGTCTTCTTCTCCCGTGAGATACCCGACACTAACGCCGAAGTATTTTGCTAACAGAACAAGGTTCTTTTGACTTACGCTCGGCAGGTTGGAGAGAAAGTTTTTACCTGCGCCGCTCTCGATAAATGCGGTAGTTTGGCTTACGCCTTTTTTCTTGCATAATTCCTTGATACGGAGTTTCAGGGTTTCGGTGTTCATAAATTATCTCCTAAATAGGGAAAATATTTTCAAAAACTTTCCTAAAAACCCTTGACATCTTCCTAAATAGGGATTATAATAGGCATATAAACAACTTCCGTTGGCAGATTGCATAAGAAAAACACTCTCTGCGTGGGTTGCTTTACGGTCAAGAGTTCTTGAATGGTTATTGAATTGTGGCAAAGTCATTATACCATTAACAACTCTAAATGTCAACGATTGTTGTTTATAAATTTTGAAAATTAAGGAGGTTTTCTATGAAAGCGGAGCGTGATAAGATACGCATTATGCTTCTTAACAACAATCTTTCGCAGGTATGGCTTATCAATCAGCTTGCCGACAAAGGTATTGTTACGGATAAGGCGGAATTGAGTTCTGCGTTGAGCGGTTCTCGCACGGGTGCGAAGATAGATAAAATCATATCCGCATCGTTGCAGATTTTGAATGACTATCAGGCGTGGAAAGACAAGAAATGAGTACGGTTACAATTCCGAGAGAAAATCAGACTGTACTCGGCAGATTAGTATGTAGAGCTGTAAGAGCCTATTTTGAGAATGAAGACAATCGCAGAGCGTTTGAAGAATGGTACTTGCAAAACTACGGCAAACCTTATGTATGGAAAGGAGAATCCCAAAATGGATAACGATTTTACGATTATCTATAACAACGGGCGCGGACAAATGACTTTACATCTCGATTGCTTTTTCGCCCGTAATCTCAACAGTAAAGCTAAAAAGTTTTACAACACCATTAAGCCCGACATCTACAAGGTATTCAAGTTGGTGAACGAAAACTGCTCAAAAGAGGATATTCTCTCTCTGCTTGATTGGTTACAAAATCACCATTGCGAGGATCTTGTAGAATACTACAAACAAAAATATCAATGGATAAAGGAGTATCTAAAATGACCGACCAAAAAAAACACTACCGTTTCACATCACGATTAAGCACGGAGAAGAAATTCTCACAGACATCGACACGGATGGAATCCTTGCCGCTGTAAGTACGGAAGACGAAAACGAACAAGGAGGAACAGCCGTACATTTACTCACCGAATGTAATTCTATCAAACTGTTAGGCTTGATACAAGGTGCAGACCGAGCTAAAAAATCGGCTATAAGCAGTATAACAAAAGGTTTGGGGAAGTTGTTCGGCATACCTGAAAATGCAGACGAAGACAAATAAAAAAACGGGTAATGAATTTGAAACCTTTTTTTGTGAGAAGTTATTCTCCAATGGTTTTTGGGTTCACAATCTCGCACAAAACCAAGCAGGACAACCTGCGGATGTAATTGCGGTGAAAAACGGCAAAGCTCACTTGATTGATTGCAAGGTGTGTTCAGGTAAAGACTTCCCGTATGGACGGGTTGAAGAAAACCAAGACAGCTCTATGCTCTTATGGGCGGAATGCGGTAACGGTATCGGTTGGTTCGCTCTGCTGTTTGAGGACGAAATCTATATGCTTTCACACTCACAGATATGTTTCAACCGAAATACACGCTCCGCACTCCCGGCAAGCGAAATCCGTAAGCTCCCTACGCTTGAAAGGTGGTTAGAAGAATGCAAGTAAAAATCGGCAGCAAAATCAGAATAACCGATCCGACAGATGAAATTATGGATTGGTGTCGGGATAACTTAATTCTTCCTAACCCCGACTATTCAAAAAAGTTACGGATGCACTTGTGGATAGGTAATACCCCCTCGCACTTATTCCTGTTCGAGATTGACGGAAACGACCTGCTTATCCCTTTTGGGTGTCTGCGCGATATTCTGCCGCTTGTAGAGGGCTGTCCGATAAGAACCGTTTTCGGTAATGCGGCGCGTGTTGACTACCGAGCGAATGTTCCGCTTTACGACTATCAGGAAACTGCGGTTGATGCGCTTGTCGAAGATTACTACGGCATACTTCAAAGCCCTGCCGGGAGCGGTAAAACGCAAATGGGAATTGCAGTCATAGCAAGAATGGGCGTTAAAACCTTATGGCTTACGCACACCAAAGACTTGCTCGACCAAAGTAAATCCCGTGCGGAAATGTACATAGACAAATCGCTTTTAGGCACTATCACAGAGGGCAAAGTAAGTATTGGTGCAGGAATAACCTTTGCGACCATACAAACGATGTGCAGATTGGATTTGGCACAATACAAGTACACTTGGGATTTGATTATCGTTGACGAATGCCATCGCTGTACGGGAACGCCGACCGCCGTAACGCAGTTCTACAAGGTTCTTAATTCCTTGTCGGCGCGTAACAAATACGGCTTATCCGCCACCGTGCATAGGAGCGATGGGCTAATCAAAGCAACCTACGCTTTACTTGGAAACATAGTTTACAGCGTTCCGAGAGAAGCTGTCGAAGACAAGATTATGCAGGTAGGAATAAAGCTCATAGGCACACCCGTTAAGCTCACGCACGAATGCTTGAATACGGACGGAACGCTATGCTATACGAAGCTCATAACCTACCTCTGCGAAAGCCCTGAACGAAATCAAATTATCACCGATTGCATTATTGCAAATGCAGAACATCCTGCGCTTATACTCTCGGATCGGCTCGACCACCTTAAAGCCTTGATGAACTCACTCCCTTTAACTTTACGCATAAGGGCTGTAATGGTTGACGGAAAAATGACTTCCAAAAAAGGCAAGGAAGAACGGAAACGGGCTATCGAAGATATGCGCACAGGTAGAAAGAAATACCTATTCGCAACATACTCACTCGCAAAAGAGGGTTTGGATATACCCTGCTTGGAGCGGTTATTTATGGCAACGCCACAAAAGGACTACGCCGTAATAACGCAAAGCATTGGGAGAATCGCCCGAATATGCGACAACAAACAACCGCCTATCTGTTACGACTTCGTGGACGATATTCGCTATCTGTTCAAGGCGTACAAAAAGCGGTGTACCACCTACAAAAAGAACGATTGTTATTTTGTAGAAGACAACTAAAACAAGGAGAATTTATCAGATGGAATTACAAATTGGTTTAACTGTTAAAGTTCTCTCTAATGCAGAATATGACAATCAATTTGAGGGTTGCTACGGCGTAATTGAACGTCATTACTCACATAAAATGGTTGGCATTAAAATTGACGGACACCGCAATTCCGCAAGCGGATATGGTGTTTATTGGTTCTCAAAAGACCATCTACAAATTATAGGAGAAACAACAGAAATGATAAAAAATTTTAACACAGCAACGATTGAATTCCTTGACGGAAATACCTACTCTCAATACCCTTACGCTCTTTATGACGAAAGCATAAAAACGGGTGATTTGGTGGTGTTGAATACCGGGCATCACGGATTTGCGCTCGGCAAAATCGCAAATATCAGCACAGATACCGCAAGCCATAATCTCGTTAAATGTGGGCGTGAAGTAATCTGCAAGGTCGATATGACCGCGTTTGAGGAAAGGCGCGAAAGAGCGAAAAAACTTGCAGCTCTTGAAAAACAAATAGACGAGCAAGTAAGGGAATTTACAAAACTTGAATTCCTCGAAAGTATGGCGGCAAAACACCCCGAATTAAAGGATTTACTTGAAGAATACAAAAAGTTGCAATAACGCTTAACGGAAAGGAGAACGACTATGACAGCGTTGGAAGAAATTCTGAAAAAGATTGAAACGAAAATCACTCTTGGACTTCCGCTCACCGAGAGAGAGGCTGCTATGTGGGCGTTATACGGAGATCGGAAATGACATTAGGCAGCTTATTTGACGGTGCAGGAACATTT
>CAYXXB010000082.1:0-5989 GCA_964468955.1 uncultured Clostridia bacterium
GTCCGTAGTACCCGGCATCGCTGTTTTTGGATGCAAGCTGTATGTACAACAGGGGTTGCCATATTTCCGTGATTTCGCTTGCCGTAGTGATGCAGTAAAATTCACGGCTTAAATCGGTAATACCAAGTTTTGAGTGCCACGCCTTTGCTCTGTCGAAAGCAACGGTTCTTGTAATACTTCTTGCGAGAGTAGAACCGCTTTTCGAGTTAAGATAGGTTACACCGTCAATCGTTTCCGTGCCGCCCTCATAAACACCAATATCAACATAGTTCCAATTCGGCAAAAATGCTTTCGGAAGTCTGTAATCGAGCCTTACCTGTTTTCTGCATACCCAATAATATTCATAGTTACCGACAACTTCGTGCAGGTAATAGAATCTACTGAAACGCCTGAAAACATTCCCGGCGTTGTCCGTCCAAAGCGCAGGATTGAATAAATCATAAACCGCAAACGGACAGTTCGGATTCGCGTTGTTAATGTTTCTTGTAAAGGTTATATTCCAAGCGGAAATAACTCCGTTTTGCCGTGTTACGCGCTCTCCTGCGGAACTGCTTGCGCCAACGGTAAACCTTACACCGTATTCAACGGAATCGTTACGGATTGCTGCACCTAATCCTTGAAGTGCCGCAACCATTTCTTTACCTGTTTCATCGGTAAGAATTCTGTGTTTCTCTGACATAAATTTTGCTCCTTTAATTTGTTGATTTATCTTGATAGCAAGGGTAGCCCTCGTCATCGTAGAAGAAAGTTATTTGCATAGTAGCCGCTATTTCTTGGACTATTTCTGCCTTTTCCGCCGCATTGTTGATATTTTCAATGGCGGCTTCCATACCTGCCGTTAAGGTGTTGTACTTCTGTTGCCTTTGGGTTTCTGCCGCAACACGGGAATTTTCTGCATTCACGCGCCCTGTTTCGGCAGAAGCTCTCGTGCTCTCTGCGTTTACACGCGCCGTTTCGTTAGATTTGCGAGTATTTTCTGCATTTGCCCTTGCGGTTTCAGCGGAAGCCCTCGCATTTTCGGCGGAAACTCTTGCGCTTTCTGCATTGTTTCGTGCGGTTTCGGCGGTAGAAACGGTGGAGTTGAGAGTCTGCACTTGCAGAATAAGACCTGTAAGCACATCGTAATTCGTATCTTCTGCAACGGCGTTTCCGTCATAGGCGGCAGGTTGCACCCGTATAATGAACGTGAGCGTGGAAAGGCGGTCGTTCCCGATTATCATTGATATATCGGCGTGAACATCCCCATCGCGCTCTAACGCCCAATAGGGCAAAGGCACTTTGACTTTACCATCAATGACAGAACCGCTAAATGCCGCCTGATAATCGCTCGGATCTTCGTCATCCGTATGCGGTCTTTCAAAGTTAATGGTAATGGTCGAGTTTGAATCAACCGTCATCGCTTTACCGAGATTTGTGATAGTTGCTAATATGTAACGGGTTGCTTTGTCATACTGTTTTGCCAAAATAGCCGCGAAGACATTTTCCCGTGCAACATCTATTTCAAGCTCTCTTATAATTTCGTTAGCCATTTGCATCCTCCTGAATAAAATCTTCGATTACGGCAATATCGAGTACGGATAAAGTCAAATCTTGCAGTTCGTCCAAAGTGAACTTAATATCGGGTGCAGTAACATCAATATCGTTCAGTTCTTCAACCGCCGCTTTGAATTTATCGCTTTTTTCGAGAGCGATATTACCGTTGTCATCTGTAATAAATTTGCCCTGTTCGTCTTTTTTAGCGCATTCTTGTACAATTTCACGAAACTTTGCATTGAAGAAATCTTCCTCAAATTCTATCGCCTTAATAAACTTTAAGAGCTTGTACGACAAACGGGGAGATAAGCGCATCCGAATGAACGGAGTAAATACGCCTTTTACTTTTAATAGTTGTCCGATTTTCATATCTGCCTCCTGTTAGACTGTAATAATTCCGCCATTTCCGCCACCCGAAGACGAACCTCTATATACCAAAGTTCTAATGTTTCCGCTCCCGGCGTTGGTTCGTAAATCGTTAATGCTTCCCTCGATCATACGAATTTCAAAATAGGGAGCTGATGTGCCTTGCGTTACGGCAAGATAATGATCGTAATTCTCGAAACCCAAGAAAATAACTACTGTGAATACGCCTGATTGACTTGCCGGCATTCTTTCGTCATTGTCTTGTATTTCAAAAAGCGGATAATACTTATTATGGTAGTAAGGACGGTTCATCGTGCTTGCGCCCGACACTTCTTTCAATTTAGTTTCGATAATCCAATTATCGTGAAGAATGCACCGTGCTTGACTGAACTCAACCCAACCTGCGTGAGAAACATCCACACTATTACCTATTTGATTCTGCGCACCCACCTTAATGGTGTTTGTAATCCAATGGTAATATTCCGTGAGTGAGGGAGAAATATAAACCCCGTCTTGCGGTTGTAATTCTGTGCCGCCCGAAGTGGAGATGAGCGCACCGTCTTCAATAGTAAAACCTGCAATTTTTCCCGAATCTGCTTCAATAACACCTTTTACGGTTAGTCCGCTTGAATTAACTTCCAAAACCGTTTTATTGTTCGCTTTAAGGAAGAATCCATCTGCGGTTAAACTCCACGAAAAGGATTGATCGTTACCGCCCGTTGCGCTTACCTTTGCGGCGATTTCGTTTGCAGTTAATGAAATCTGCGACCTTAACGCTTCTTCCGCACCTGTCGCACGGGTAACTTCGGCGGTTATAGCATCGGCGGTTTGCGTAATGCGTGAGCCGAGAGCTTCTTCCGCGCCCGTAGCCCTTGCCACCTCAAGCGTGATAGCTTCCGAAGTCTGTTGTATAGTAGAATGCAAAACTTCTTCCGCACCTGTCGCACGGGTAACTTCGGCGGTTATAGCACTTCTTAATAACCCGTCTGCGGCTATAAATTCTTGCCGCACTTCGGCATCACCATCGGCAACCTGCTTTTTGAGTTTTTGTATAACAATGGATTGCTGTGTATTTAGAGGATTTTGACTGCTGTAAGAATTCTTCTTAACCGTTTCACCTTTACCTGCAATCTCATTCGACATATTCATTTTGAACGTCGTGTTCGTAATAATAGTGTTATGCACCACTTTGTTTTTGTCGGTGTAGGAAATTCTGTCTAACGGATAAAGGAACGGCATCGGCTTTATCGTGCAAGAATAAGGACGGTAAGTGAATCCGCCAACAACCGCATACAATTTTTGCAATACGGTGTCAAAATCGTGCGTAATGAGTTTATTCCCCTCAAGGTTGAAAGCGTAGTCATCTGTACCTGCGAGATAAACATTGTCATCTTCATCGGTTATTTGAATGCCCGTTATGACAATATCGTTTTCGTATAAATCGGAAGAATACCTTTCGGACGGAGTTATGTTTATATCCGTGTCCGAATACCATTCCAAACGGAGTTTACCGTTCCAATCAATGTAGGCGCAAGTACCCGTAAGCTGTGCCGCCCATTGTATAAGCTGCCTATATGTCAATTCTTCGTCTTCTTCGGGCGAATAGGTTATCATATAATCGGCGTTAGGCAACTTGCTTAAATCGGTATGCAGGGGAACGCCGCACCTTTCGCAACATATCTGAACAAGGTTTTTTACCGTTGTCGGGAATATGCCACTTGCTATATTGACATCAAATTTAACCATTCTATCGAGCGCGGAAAGCGTTATACTTGTGAGCTTTCTCGGCGGATCGTCAATAGTAAAAAAACCGCACGGAATCCATTCGACCTTTGCTTTTTCCCATTTACCTGCATCCCATTTTTTGACACCAATTTTCACTTCCAATTCGGCATCTTCAAAAACTTCTTCTGCGAAACGGTCATCTGTGTTTTCAAGTGTAAGCGAAAGCTCCGCTGCCACCGCAGAACCGATTTCAATTTTGGTATTAGATACGCAATATCTGTCAATGGATAATCCACCTTGACGAATGTCCGATTCCGTCAAAGTGAACGTGCGATTTTTGCCGTGAAAAATAATTTCCACGACCTGTCTGTAATTATCCTTGTAAAGTTTTTTTACATATTCGGAAACAGGGTACATTATTTCCTCCCATCTCTTTCGATAAGGTTGAATGATATTTTCGACCATACTCCGAGAGCCGCATTATACAGGGGAGAAGTACGATTGCCAACATAAAATTTTGAAGTAACGAATTCTCCCTGCATAGCATCGAGATAGCATACTTTGACATATTCGGGATTGAACGCTTGTAAAATTTTTGCAGCATCGCGTATAGAAACATTGTTCCAAGATAACTCTATACCAACAACCTGCCCGATACGCTTTTTATCCATAACCGTATCTTCTGTGCGCCCGGCATCGGAAGCGGATATGTCTTCGAGTTTCCATTGATAGGCGGAGGGGCAAGGTATAGCGTGTCCGTCAACAGATTGAATAGGATTGAATTCATCTCTTTCGTTCATACCTTACACCCCCACACTAATAACGGTTTTACCATCACGGCGGTTTTTACGCTCCGCCGCAGTAATAATAGTTTCACCTTTGATTTTGCCCGTAGGATCGACAATTTGAATAGTCCAATCGCCGCCCTGACCGTTGCTTTCATCCATAGCTTCTTTTACGCCTTGCTTGATACCCTCGATAATCTGCATATTGTTGGCAACAGCCGTTTTACCGTTTGAGAATTCACCGACAAGCTCTGTGTGGTTAGCCATAAACAGACCGTCTTCGACCATACCACCGTTAGCGTGTGCAGGAACATCAACCTCAAATTCTGAAACGCTTCCCAAGTAGGATTTAATCATATTCAGAATATCTTGTTGTTCTTCGTAGGCTTCTTTTCTGCCGTAATATCCCCAATCGTACAACCACGCAAAACCTGTTTTATACCAAGCTCTTTCGTCTTCCATAGCGTTTGCATTTAAGGCAGACCAAATTGAGTTAATAACAGCATTCACCTGATTGTTGACTTCGTTTAAGGATGCGTTATAGCTTTCGGCAAGAGCCGCCAAATCGTCCTGACTGAACAGGTCGGGATAGAGTGCAATAAGCTGTGTAAGAGTGCTTACATTCGATGCGTAACTTTCTTTCATCGTTGCAATGTACTTATTGCGTTCTTCCGTCAAATCTTTAAGGACAGATTCAACATCGTCCTTATTAAATCCTGCAACCGTGCCTTTTTTAAGCATTTCGTCCAAAGTCATCTGCCAACCGACAGCCGCGCTCTGATCGGTGAGAGTATAGGTATCTAACTCTGCGCGTAATTCTTTCAAGCGTTCATATTGTTCGGGAGTATAGTTTCCGCCGTTATTGCCTATTTCGTTCAATAAACCTTGATATTCGGCGTTAATTCCCGTAATTTTCGCGCTTAATAAATCTTGCGCCACCTCAAGCGAATTTACCAATTCTCCCAAACGAGCGGTGAGTTCGGGTGTAATGTTCATATTTATGCCCGTTGCGATACTTGCCATAAGAGAACCGATAGCGGCTTCGTTTACGGCATTTGCAGCATCCGCCAAATCATTGAAAGCATTACTTAAATTCTCAATGAGTTTCGTACTCATTTGTCCGCCCTGAACAGCCGCCCATAAGGTGTTGTAGTTGATAGCCGCCGTATTCAGTTCTGCAATCGTATCTGCGAGAGTTTCGTTCCATTCCTGTTGCTTGTCAATGCCGAGAGCATTGAAATAGTTGTAAAGAGCGGTGGTTACTTCGTCAATAGCCACGCCCGAAACTTTCCAAAACTTTTCCATCTCACGATCTTTCGCCGCTTCGCTTACTGCTTTTATCCCGGCAACAACGCCCGATATGACCGCAACGACCGCCGCAATAATCAATCCGACCGGTCCCCACATCGCATACATAGCCGCGCCGACAATAGCTAAAATAGGAATCAATTCAAGTAAGCCTTGACCGACTGATTTTGTGCCTTTTGCCATTGAATAAATTGCATCATAACAAACAAACGCTTCGACAGCTAACGCCGCAATCGAGATACCGACCTTTTGCCAAGTTTTTGCGTTTTTCA
>CAYXXB010000083.1:0-5896 GCA_964468955.1 uncultured Clostridia bacterium
AATGAATTACAAAAACTGAAAACAGCTACCGTAAGCGAGGAAACAATATATCGGGTAAAACAGCTATTGAAAATGCTTGACGACCTACTTGATGAGGGATATACGCAGTTAAATGATAAGTTGGAAGAAACTTATTCGGGAGTATCAGAATTAAGAGCGTATTTGGAAGATAATCATATCGAGCCGTTTCCTGTTTATCGCAAGCCGTTTTCGGCAAAAGATGTTACATACGAACAATGCACCTATGAACTTACAGAGGCAATAAAAGGACTTGCCGAGAACGCAAAAAAAAGTAAAGACGTGTGTGATAACGTGTTTTTATCGGAGCTGATTGATTTTTGTAAATGGATAGGCTATGAAGAAGATACGGCATACATTTTTTTGCTGCGCGATACTTTACTGCCGTATATTTATTATCAAAGTAAAAACAGGAAAAATATTTATCCGTGGTTATTGGGTAGAACAACACTGACAAAGTTAACGGGCGCGGATAACGTAGATGACGAAATTCGTTCTTCAATTATTAAAGCGTTGGAATTTGGAAAATGCGACAATTATAAAGATTTTTGCGATATGGTTTTACCCGACATACGATCCGCGTTGAAGCGGTATCCCGAAATAGAGAAGTGTTTAAGAACATTACTTGGGGGAATTAAAGAAAAGCATATTATTGTAGTTGAGTCAGGATGTTCCGGTACTTTCCCAATGTTGCTTATGAGTTTGGATGACCGGGTGGATTTGCGTATGTATACTACGTATCCATATCTATTAAAGATATACGGTGATAAAATTTATTCGTCAAAATATGAAAACAGCCGTTTATTTGAAACTTTGTATTCGCAGGACTTGTACTTCCGGTTTTCCGATTTGAGGGACGGTAAGTTCTTTGTTGAAAAATGCAATAACAAAGAAATAGAAAAGCATGCAATTGCAGAAATCAAAACTATTTTGAAATTATCAGATATAGATATTTTTTGAAATGATAGTTTTCAATTTACACTCATTAACGTATAGCAAGGCAGCAGATTTTCTGCCTTGCTCTTTTTATGTAATTTAGTTATGATAAGCTATTTAAAATAAGCATTAGACATTGAAAGGCGAAAATGATATAATGAAGAAAATTGCAGGGGTATTTTATGGAATATATAAAACTCGGTAATTCGGATTTGAACGTATCACGCATTTGTTTGGGGTGTATGGGATTCGGAAATGCAAATCTCGGACATCACGCTTGGACGCTCGATGAAGAACGTTCAAAAGAAATTATAAAAGCGGCACTTAATACCGGAATTAACTTTTTTGATACGGCAATGGGTTATGCGGGCGGCACAAGCGAAGAATATCTCGGCAAAGCTATCAAAGATTTGACCGCAAGACAAAATACGATAATTGCAACGAAATTCTTGCCGAGAACGGAAGAAGAAATTGCAAACAGTGTAAACGGACAAAGGCACGTTGCAGACTGTCTTGATAATAGCTTAAAGAGATTGGGAACTGACTACGTTGACTTATACATTTGCCATATGTGGGACTACTACACGCCCATAGAAGAAATTATTGAGGGCTTAAATACTGCAGTTAAACAAGGCAAGGTAAGGGCAATAGGAATATCGAACTGTTACGCATGGCAGCTCGAGAAAGCTAATGATATTGCGGAGAGTAACGGCTGGGTAAAGTTCGTATCGGTGCAAGGGCATTACAACCTTTTATTCCGGGAAGAAGAACGCGAGATGGTGCCGTGTTGCGAAGATAACGGAATAGCACTTACGCCGTACAGTCCGCTTGCATCGGGCAGACTTGTCAAAGCGGCAGACGAAATTACGAAACGGCTTGAAACGGACACGGTTGCGAAAAGCAAGTATGATTCCACGAAGGAGCAGGACAACATAATTATTTCAAGGGTTGCCGAACTTGCCGAAAAGAAGGGCTTGACAAGAACTCAAATCGCGCTCGGTTGGTTGCTAACGAAAGTAGCTTCGCCGATAGTGGGGGCGACGAAAGTCAAGCATATAGAAGACGCGGTTGCGGCAGTCGGAGTTAAACTCACGACAGAAGAAATAGCGTACTTGGAAGAACCTTACGTTCCCCATAAACTCGTCGGAGTGATGCAGTTTAATCACAAATAACATTTTTAATATCCAAAGGTGCGGAGTGGTTGTCATTCCGCACTTTTTATGTTATAATCAAATTGCATAATAACGGCAGTATCATACGAAAGGATTATTTATGGAAAACAGAGTTTTGAAATACTTTCTCATTGTGGCGAGAGAGCAAAACATTACAAAGGCTGCGGAAATACTGCACGTTTCGCAACCCGCACTCTCGCGTCAGCTTATGCAACTCGAAGAAGAACTCGGCGCAAAACTGTTTATTCGCGGCAAGCGAAATATAACGCTCACGGACGAAGGTCTATATCTTCGCCAAAAGGCGCAGGAAATTATTGAGTTAACCGAAAAGACTGAACGGGAATTTGCAAGAGGTCTTACCTCTTTAAGCGGCGTAATATCAATCGGTATGGGCGAAACGTCGGCAAGCTCGTATTTAGCCGATTTGATATACGAGTTTCGTGAGGAATATCCCGACGTGCGCTTTGAAATCATTTCGGGTAATGCTGACGGAACAAAGGAACAGCTTGATAAAGGCTTGCTCGATATAGGCATTTTGCTTGAGCCTACCGATTTTTCAAAATACGAATTTGTACGTTTACCTGTTAAGGACACATGGGGAGCAGTTGTTCCGTCGAAATGTCATTTGTGTAAAAAGGAATACGTTACTGCGGATGATTTGAAGGATAGAAAAATATTTATGAGTAATCGTGCCGTTAATCATTCGTTATTTTCGTCTTGGTTTGGAGAGTATTATAACGAAAAGAATATTTATCTTACCGTAAACCTTTTGTATAACGCAGCAATGCTCGTATCTAAAGGAATGGGCTGTGCGGTAACATTAGACGGGGCTGTACAGCTTTATAATCATCCCGAACTAAATTTCCGCCCGCTCTATCCCAAAATCGAACAGACGAGTGTGCTTGTATGGAAGAAAAATCAAATCGTATCAGCTTGCGTTTTAAAGTTTATAGATTTTATAAAATGCAAATCAGTTATGATAAACGATAAAAAATAAGTATTTTACATAGTAATTCAAGTCAAGTATAATAAGTGTGCAAGAACCGAAAAGGTTTTTGCACACTATTTTTATAGGAAACGGATTATGCAATACGGAGAGAATTTAACTGAGCTTTTGACGGAAATAGGCTTGACGGAAAGCGAAGTAAAAAAGTTTATTTCGAGCGGCGGAAACATAGAAAGACAGATAGACGTTCTGAAAAAGAGCAGATACCGCATTTTGGATGCCGTTCATAAACAGGAAAAATCTATACAGCAAATCGACTATCTGATACACGAAATAAAAAAGAATTAAAGGAGTAAGGTTATGAAAAAGAAAAATTTATTTTACATACTTATTGCCTGCATTATGTGCTTGCTCGTTGCTCTTACAGGTTGCAGTAATAACACAAATATACCAGACGGCGATAACGGTAGCGATGAAGATACGGGAACATATTACACCGTAATATTTGACAGCCGCGGCGGCAGTGCAGTTGAAAGTCAAAGTATACGCGAAGGAAATCCGGCTGTTCGCCCCCCAACACCTACCTATGACGGATATTATCTGACAGGTTGGTTTAAGCAAGACAATACCGAGTGGAACTTCGATACCGACAGAGTAAATGAAAATATTACGCTTCACGCGGGTTGGGAAGCGGAAGCTCAGTTGCCCGATAGCACGGCAAGTCTTACTTTTGTAAAGGAAGGAAATGCTTATACGGTAACGGGAGTAGGTGAAGAAATGGTTGTGGTTATTCCCGCTGAACACGAAGGATTACCCGTAACAAAAATACAAGGTCATCACGGTACGGGCGCATTTGCTCAAAAGGAGTTTACTTCAGTTACTATCCCCGATACGATTACCGAAATCGGGCAGAATACGTTCTACGGGTGCAGACAGTTAGTTACGGTAAATATAGGCGTGGATAGCGAATTAGCCATAATCGGCAACAATGCATTTTCTGCTTGCTCTTCGCTTACGGACATTGCTATTCCACAAGGCGTTACGACAATTGGAAACAGCGCGTTCAATAATTGCTCGGTTATAAGTTTTTCGGTTGCAAGCGGCAATACTGCTTACCGTAGCGAAAACGGACACTTGATAGAAAGTTCAACGCAAACCCTGATACGTGGTGCAAACAATTCTACCGTCCCCGACGGCGTAAAGGTTTTGGAGGCGCGTTCTTTCCAAAGAACCAGCGGAATAACCGAATTAAATATACCCAAGTCGGTAGAGAAAATCGGCAATTCCTTTATTAATGAAAGCACGGTTACAAAGATAAATTATGCCGGAACGGAAGCTGAATGGAACGCTATCGAAAAAAGCGCAACAATGTGGAATTACGGAAACCGTGAAGTTCAGCTTGAATTTGCAAGCGAACCACAACAACCTACGGTAGAACAAAGCATTCTTGTCGTGTATTTTTCGGCAACGGGAACAACCGAAGCAATCGCAAACTATATTAAAGATTATCTCAATGCGGACATTTTTGAAATAACACCGGCAGTTCCATACACTCAAGCGGACTTGAATTACGGCAATTCCAATTCGAGAACAAGTCAGGAAAACAGGGACGATACTTGCCGTCCCGAAATTGTCGGAAGAGTAGAAAATATCGAGCAGTATGATACGATATTTATCGGTTATCCCATTTGGCACGGCAAAGCTCCTAAAGTAATATATACGTTTCTTGAACAGTACGACTTTTCGGGCAAAACGATTATTCCTTTTTGTACGGCAGCATCAAGCGGTATCGGTTCGAGTGCAACATATCTTGAAAGTCTTACTACGGGTGCAACGTGGTTGAGCGGAATTAGATTTTTATCGTCGGCAACGCAATCAAGCGTACAAACTTGGGTTGACGGAATATTACCTAATAAGGAGAATTGAAGGTGAAAAAATTCAGATTTTTAGCGGTTGTTATTCTGGGCATATTTATGGCTTTAGCCTTTGCTGCTTGTGCGGATACCAGCAATGATAACGGCAGTACGAACGACCCGATAACAACCGACAGCAAGGTCCTGGTCGCATACTTTTCTTGCACAAATACTACCAAAGGCGTTGCGGAAACAATACGTAATCAGATAGATGGTTCTGACATATATCAAATAACACCCGCCGTTCCGTATTCGTCAGCCGACTTGAATTACAGTAACAATTCTTGCCGAGCAAACCGTGAGCAGAACGATCCTACCGCCCGTCCCGAAATTACGGGAAGCGTGGAAGATATAGAGCAGTACGACGTCATATTCATCGGTTATCCCATTTGGTGGGGGCAAGCGCCGAAAATAATCTATACTTTCTTGGAAAGTTACGAATACGATTTTGACGGTGTGACGATTATTCCTTTCTGCACTTCAGGTAGTAGTGGTATGGGGTCGAGTGCAACCAATCTGCACATTTTAGCGGCCAAAGCAAATTGGAAATCGGGAGCAAGAATAAGCGGTAATAACGTAAGTTCACTTATCGCTCAAATGGATTGATTAAGGAGAAATTATTATGAAAGTAAAACAAACGGCAGGACGCGATTCGCTTGGGGAATTTGCCCCTAAATTTGCAGAGCTTAATGATGACATATTATTTGGTGAGGTTTGGTCGAGCGACACACTCTCTCTTAAAACCCGCTCTATGCTTACGGTAACAACGCTTGTATCGAAAGGGCTTATAGACAGCTCGTTTCAGTATCACTTGCAAACGGCAAAGACTAACGGCGTAACTAAAACTGAAATGGCTGAGCTTTTAACCCACGTTGCGTTTTACGCAGGCTGGCCCAACGCTTGGGCTGCTT
>CAYXXB010000084.1:0-5810 GCA_964468955.1 uncultured Clostridia bacterium
CAGCGGAAATAACGGTGTCGGAAGCCTTCAACGTATTTTCGTTTACGCTGTAAACGACTGTAGGAAGGTCGTTGCCCGCAGGTGCGGAAATAACGCACTTCTTAGCGCCTGCCGTGATATGAGCGGATGCCTTTTCTTTGGATGTATAGAAGCCAGTACATTCGAGAACAACGTCTACCCCTATCTGTCCCCAAGGAAGATTTGCCGCGTCTTTTTCAGCATAAATTTTGATTGTCTTGCCGTTAACGGTGATGCTATCCTCTCCCGCAACTACGCTCTCAGCGTACTTATATCTGCCCTGAGCAGAATCGTACTTCAAGAGGTGAGCAAGCATTTTAGGGCTTGTCAAGTCGTTGATAGCTACGATTTCGTAACCCTCTGCATCGAACATCTGTCTGAACGCAAGACGGCCGATACGACCGAAACCGTTGATAGCAACTTTTACATTTGCCATAGTTTAAATTCCTCCGAATTAAAAAATATTATTTTTTCGTAAATGATTATATCAAATTACTTTCGTCAAGTCAACAAAATATCAAAATCTTTAAAACTATTCTTTATGAATTATACACTTTAACTAAACGTTTTAAACGGCGACCATTTACCATAATTTACAAACAATTTTTGAAAATAGACTTGAAATTTGAAAGCAATTGATTTATACTGATAAGGTAAATAATAAATTGTTTACATATTATATAATTTTATGATAATCGGAGGTTATTATGGCATTGGTTTCGGCAAAGGAAATGCTTGAAAAAGCAAGAGACGGTAAATACGCGGTTGGTCAGTTCAATATCAACAACTTGGAGTGGACAAAGTCTATTCTTCAGACTGCTGAAGAGCTTAAAGCTCCCGTAATTTTGGGCGTTTCCGAAGGCGCAGGCAAATATATGACGGGCTTCAAGACCGTTGCGGATATGGTTAAAGCGATGATTGAAGAAATGAAAATCACCGTTCCCGTTGCACTCCACCTCGACCACGGCACTTACGACGGCTGTTATAAGTGCATTAAAGCGGGCTTCTCCTCCATTATGTTCGACGGCTCGCATCTGCCAATCGAAGAGAATATCGAAAAGACGAAAGAGCTTGTAAACGTTGCGAAACAGCTCGGTCTTTCCCTCGAAGCCGAAGTCGGCGCTATCGGCGGTGAAGAAGACGGCGTTGTGGGCAAAGGCGAATGTGCAGACCCCGAAGAATGTAAAAAGATTGCGGACCTCGGCGTAACTATGCTTGCGGCAGGTATCGGCAATATTCACGGTAAATACCCCGCTAACTGGGAAGGACTCAGCTTCGAAACGCTTGCGGCGGTTAAGGAAAAGGTCGGCGGTATGCCCCTCGTTCTCCACGGCGGTACGGGTATTCCCACCGATATGATTAAAAAGGCTATTTCCCTCGGAGTTGCGAAAATCAACGTTAACACGGAATGTCAGCTTGCTTTCCAGGAAGCTACAAGAAAGTATATCGAAGCCGGCAAGGACTTACAGGGCAAGGGCTTCGACCCCAGAAAGCTTCTTGCAGACGGCGCTGCCGCTATCAAAGCTACCGTTAAAGAAAAAATGGAGATTTTCGGCTGCATAGGCAAAGCGTAATTCCTCCGCTATTAAATAGAGAAAATTCAACCGTTCGCTTATCATTTGGGCGAACGGTTATTTTTTACGATAAAACTACTCATACTGTATTATATGAAAAAAAAGTTTTACTTTATTTTTATTGTAGCGGCTATTTCCTGCATAATGCTTTGCGCGTTCACGTTCGATAAAAGTTCGTCGTTAAAGAGCCTTACCCACCCCTACATCAATACCTATGAATGTACTGCGGCAAGACTCGGCAACGACGATTTGCTTGAACATTACGAATATTTTAAAATTACGTTTTTAGACGAAAAAGAACTCGAAGTAAGCTTTAAGCGCAAAAACGGCGGCAAACGCCACGCATATACTTGCAACTACGTTTATGACGAAAAAACCACGAATTTCAGTGCGGAATTGGGAATTTTAGGTTTCAAATTCAGGCAAACGACCAAAATCAAGGACGGTAAGTTTACAATAAGTATGCCAGTTTTGGGCAAACCGCTTTTAATGAATTTTGCAGTGAAATAAAAAAACGAACCGCCGAAGGCAACAAAATAATTGCTTTCGGCGGTTAAAATTGTCATTTAAATATACTCTCGTATCAGCCGTTAACGGATTCGGGGTCGTAAAGCCCTACTACGGAATTATCCTTAACTTCTTCTATGGGGTTAAAGCGCGACAGCTCGTCCACTTCCTCGGTGCTATCCGCTTCACCGCTTAAAACGTCGTCAATCGTTACCTGTTTTGCAAGCTCGGCATGGCTTCTGCGGCTGTATAAATCACCGTCGTAAAACGCCAAATCATATTCCATTTTTGCAAGATTTTCGTCGTTATACGCCTTGGAAATATCCCTTTTCGTCCTCATATTGTGTTTCCAGTTTTCTATGTTCATTAACAGAAACGCAAACAGGAAGAACAAAAATACTCCGCCGGCACTGACGAACAGAATGTATAAAGGTTCCATAATTTGATTTTACAATTCTTTTTCGCGTTTGTCAACAATTGCCGAAAAATAATAATGCGTTAAATAATATTTTACCGTATATTATACTCGATTTTCATAAAAATACTACTTACATAATATAATAATCCGATGAAAAAAATAACTTTTTGCGGCGGCGGAAGCGCAGGTCACGTTATCCCGAATATGGCTTTGTACGAAGATTTGAAAGACAAGTACGACATTTCGTATTTAGGAACCCCCTCTATTGAAAAAAGCATTTGCAGACAGTTCGGCGTTCTTTTTTACGAATTCGAAGGAGTTAAACTCGTAAGGGGGAAATTACTTTGCAATCTTAAAATACCCTTTAAGCTTATTAAAAGTTACCGCCGATGCAAAGAAATTTTAAACAGAATCAAACCTGATTTGCTTTTTTGCAAGGGCGGTTACGTGTGTCTGCCCGCGGCTTATGCGGCGGCTTCGTTGAACATTCCCGTTCTTACCCACGAATCGGATATGACCGCAGGGCTTACTAATAAGCTTATTGCAAGAAAATGCGAACGCGTGCTTACCACCTTTCCGCAGACTGCCGCATCTTTTAAAAACGGGGTTTATACGGGTTCGCCTATGAGAAGGACGCTGTTCGGGCGGGACAAACTATCTGCAAAAGAACAACTCGGATTGGATTTACGCCCCGCCATTCTCGTTTTCGGCGGCGGCAGCGGTTCGGAAAAAATCAACAAGGTTTTGCGTGAAATCCTGTTTGACCTCTGCCAGAATTACAATGTAATACATTTGTGCGGAAAAGGCAAAGCCGTAAATTGCGCAATTGACGGGTACAAACAAATTGAGTTTTGCGGCGATATGGGATTGATTTACGCCTGCGCAGACTACGCGGTGGCGCGCTGCGGTTCAAATTCCGCAAACGAACTCATTGCTTTGAAAATACCCACACTGTTTATCCCCCTCGATAACGGAAGCCGCGGCGACCAAATCGTAAACGCTGAGTATTTCAAAAACGAAGGGCTTTGCCGCGTTCTTAAAGAAAACGAACTATCAGCGCAATCGCTTAGCAATTCCATTGACGAACTGATTTCGGACGAGAAATTAAAAACCGCACTTAAAAATTCAAAGATCAAGTGCGGAAATAACAATATTGAGTTGGAAATAGAACGTATTCTTAACCGATAATACCTTCTATCAAAATTTTTAAACCTATACCGATAAGAACAAGTCCGCCTATAATCTCGGCGATGCTCACCTTGTTGGCAAATAACTTGCCTATTTTTTTACCGATAATCAGCCCGACAAGGCTTATAAAAAATGTTTCGACACCTATTATAGCAACGAGCCAAAATACGTTAAAGGCTTTTATACCAGCCATAGAAAGCATACTTATCATACTTATGCCCACGGCTAAGGCGTCTATACTTGTGGCAATTCCCTGCAACAGAACTTCGGGGTAAGAAAATTTTTTCGGTTTGAATTCGTTATCTTCACTGCGCAGTTCTTTTATGCCGTCTAGCACCATTTTTCCTCCGATAATCAGAAGAAGCCCGAATGCAACGTAATGATCGAAAGAATCTATGTACTGAATAAAAAGCGTGCCTAAAAAGAAACCTGCGAGCGGCATTACAGCCTGAAATATACCGAAAGTCAACGGTATAGTTACACCTTTCCTTTTATTCAAATTGCCGTAGCACATACCGTCCGTAATAGACACGGCAAACGCGTCCATCGCCAACGATACGCCTATCAGCATAACCTCTAATACTAAAATCCACATATATTCTTTATTATAATATATGACTTAACATTTGTAAACATATTTATTAAATAAAAAGCAAGATAAAATTTGTCGAAATTACGCGAATTTAACACTTTGTAGACTTACTTGACATATAGCCGAACAATTGGTAAAATCTATACGTATGGATATAGCAATATTGAAATGGTTCGACGCTACGTTTCATTCTCAAACGTGGCTGAACTATATAATGAAATATTTAACTTACATCGGCGAATTCGGCGCCGGCGCAATTGTGTGCGCTATCGCTCTTCTTATTTTTAAAAAGACGCGTTGGGCAGGGGTTGCGGTCGCTATTGCATTTATTCTTGACGTGCTTGTAGTAAACGTTATTTTAAAGCTCAGCGTAAACCGTGCAAGACCGTGGCAGACTTACCCCGACTTAGGTTTTCAGGAATTTCACAATTCTATCGGCGTGCGCGAACCAAGCGATTCTTCGTTCCCTTCGGGACATACGGCTTCTCTTTTTGCTGCGGCGGTCGCACTCGTTTTGGTTTACAAGGCTAAAGGAATACCCGCACTCGTCGTTGCATTTTTGGTTGCATTGTCGAGGATTTATTTGTGTATGCACTACCCCACCGACGTTATCGGCGGTATGATAATAGGTTCTGCGTGCGGTGTCGGCGGTTACTTTTTAATGAAATTAGCAAAAAAATATATTTTGCAAAAATTTGTTAAAAACTCGGACACTCCCCCTCCCGAAGAACAAAAAGAAGAAAATCTGGAATAGTTGATAAAACAGTCTGAATTGAATTTCAATTCAGACTGTTTTTGGTTGTGCGGAAGTTGTGAAGATAATATTTTTATGTTTTATTAAAATCCCAAACAATTAAATTAAATGAATTTATTTATCCAGATTAAGTAAAAATTCTTTTGTTTTGTCCATAAGATAGTCGGATGTTGAAGATATATTTTTGTTTACTATAGAATTAGTATATATTTTATCTAAATTCTCAATATCTGTATCATCTAATATTAATATTAGTTTGCCATGTTCTTTAAGAATATCATACGTTGCTTTATCAAGTTAAAATTGAAAGAGCAAAAATGTCAGATTCTTTAAGATATGATGTATTAAGAAGAGATGGCTTTAGGTGCCAAATATGTGGAATAACAGCTAAAGAAGGCGCAAAATTGCATGTTGACCATATAATACCTGTATCTAAAGGAGGAAAGACAATTTTATCTAACTTGAGAACTTTATGCGATAGATGTAATATGGGCAAAAGTGCTAAAATTGAGTAAAATCAAATTACAAATTAGATTTACTCTGAGGTGTTGAGGCTTGCGCCTTGAGCGGACGCGCACGGTTGACAGCAAAAACCGATTGCTGTCAAGTCGGCGATAGATTTCGCCGACCAAGCCTCCCCTCAAGTCCCGTATTACCTTCCCAAGAAATAAAATAGTGAGTAGTAAAAACTACTCACTATTTTATGGTTGAGGTGACGGGACTTGAACCCACGACCTTCTGGTCCCTAACCAGACGCGC
>CAYXXB010000085.1:0-5543 GCA_964468955.1 uncultured Clostridia bacterium
TGGCTAAGGCTAATTTAAAGAAAAAGTTGCAGTTTTGGGGAACGGGCAGAAGAAAAAAGGCGATTGCCAGAGTACGCTTAATTCCCGCAGGAACAGGCACTATTGTTGTCAATGACAGAGCCTTCGAAAATTACTTCCCTCAGGCGGTGCTTCGTTATGATATCCAGCAGCCCCTCACGCTTTTGGGCGCGGAAGGCAAGTACGACGTAATGGTCAACGTTTACGGCGGTGGTTATACAGGTCAGGCAGGCGCTATCCGTTTGGGTATTGCGCGCGCACTGTTGCAGGCGGAACCCGATTGCCGCCCCGCATTGAAGAAAGCAGGATTCCTCACCCGCGACCCTCGCGTAAAGGAAAGAAAGAAGTACGGCTTGAAGAAAGCACGCCGCGCTCCTCAGTTCTCGAAGAGATAAAAAATACGAACACCCTTTCAACGGGTGTTCATTTTTTATTCCCCGTTGGGGAACGGAAGAGCAGTCGTACTTTCTTTTTTGTTAAGAACAAAGGCGAAAGCACGCTCGCGTGGCGCAAGCGTAAGGACAACGCTTGCTTCGTCGGCGCAAGGCGTGACTGATACGCCTTGTTTATCTCGCGGAACAAAACAGCCCAAGCCTAGGGCTGTTTTGAAAAGTTTCCGCTCGTCCTCAGTTCTCAAAGAGATAATTTCACAAAAAGAAAATTCAAGGTGTCCCTTGCGGACACCTTATTTTTTTTGCTAAAATTATCTAATTTTGTAAATGAAAACAATTAACAAAAAAAGATAGTAATTTTCTAATTTCGGTTGACTTTAATATTTTTGGGTGATAGAATAATATTGTATTATAAAGCGGAAAAGTCTTTTATCCTGCGGACAAAAGAAATATGTGCAGAAATGAACTTCTGCACATATAAAAGTTTTAATCAGTATGATAAAGATAAGCGCTTAAAAACAGGAGGAATAAATGAACAAATTAACAAAGTTACTGTCCGTATTCGTAATTGCGGGCGCAATGGCAGGTGCGGGCAGTGCGCTTGCGGGTTGTAAACCCAAGACCCCCGATCCCGAACCTGAATGTACACATCAGTATACTTACAAGCCTGAAGGCGCAGCCGGACACAAGGGCGAGTGCAGCGATTGTGACGACAAGACTGAAGTTTTACCGCACGAATACGGCACCGACAACGTCTGCGACAAGTGCGGCTACGACAAGACCGTTCACGTAACGGCAGTAGAAGTTACCGGCGATACGGTAGTGGAAGAGGGTCAGGAAATTCAGCTTTCCGTAAATATCACACCCGAGAATGCAGATAACAAAACCGTTATTTGGAAAATTGACCGTACATATGCGGAATTCGCAGAAATCAGCCCCGAAGGTATACTTACCGCTAAAAAGGCTGGTCAGTTAAAAGTAATCGCTACCGTTGACGGCGTAGAAGCCGAATATGATATAACGGTAGAAACTCCCGCTAACGTTCACGAGATTTCCAGAGTTAAGGACTTCCTCGCATTCAGAGCAATGTCCGAGGAACAACTTGCTGCAGAAGAAAACAGAGTTTTCAAGCTCATGAACGATATTGACCTCGACGGTGTAGTGCTTGAAGGCTCCAACATATACTTTACCGGCGCAACGTTCGATGGTCAGGGCTACTCCATAAAGAACGCTATGTACAAAGAAGCGGCTTCCAATAAAACGGGTATCTTGGTTCGTGAATTGCGCGACGGCGGTAAAGTTCAGAACGTTAAGTTTGTTAACTGCCACGCGAGCCTCGAAGGTGAAACGATCGGTATAGTCGCAGGTATGGCCACTGGTACGGTTACTATTTCCCAAGTCGAATTCAACGGCTGTACGGTAAAATGTAACAACTACGCCGGTTTGTGCATAGGCAGAACCAACTCCAACAACGCTGTCGTAACGTTAAAGGAAATTACCGCAAAGAACGGTGTAATGTCCACCGTAGTTTCTTACGGCGGTACGCTTATCGGCGATATCGCGGCAGGTAAGTCGGCAACCGAACGTGCGGAAGTCAATATTTTTGATTGCGACCTCGATATGGAATTGAAGGGTTCTAATGCTAACGGCGGCTTCCTTTCGGGACGTATCCGCAACAATACAGACCTTAACATTAAAAACGTAATTTTAAGAAATGCAATTTGCCCCGCGGTGACAGGTTTGGTTTGCGGCGGCGGTAATAACAACGCGGGTAACTCCACCGTAACCGTAGAAAATCTGTACGTTATGTCTACGAATGCGGATAATTTACAGTCCTGCGCATTGCCTGTTGGTTCCAACCCCGTAACAACTTTCCAAATTACTTATACCAACTGCTATGTAAGCGGCACGGCTCCTAAGGATTACTCCGGCGCAGAATCTGCTACCAAGCTGACCGCAGTTGAAGCGGCAACTGCAGACGTGGATTGGTTGAAAGACACCTTGAAGTTGGATTTCACCAAAGAATGGACGACAGAACAGTACGACACTACGAAGTATCGTCTTGCGGCTTCTTCCACCAACGTTAAGACCCCCGGCTCGACTATCGGTACGTTGAAGATTGCTACGGCAAACGCACAGGTTCGTTTCGAAAAAGGTACCGAATTTAACTACACAGGCTTATCCGTTACGGGTATTTATTCCGACGGCGTCAACCTTGTTTTGAATGATGAAGAAGGATACGACGTAGAAACACCTTACGATAAAGACAAGGCGGGCAAGTACACCGTAACCGTTAAGTCAAAGGAAGACGCAAGCGTTGTTGCAACGTACGAAGTTGAAGTAGTTGAACAGACCGATTTCACTATTGATACTCAGTTTGCTAAATTGGCTTACGTATTGGGCGAAAAGATTGATTTGTCCAAATTGCTCATATACGGAAATTGGTCCGACGGGCAGGCGATCTTAACCAATAATTACACGACTAACGCAGACGAACTCGATATGACTACTGCCGGCGCGAAAGAGTTGTCCATAACTATGGAAGGCTTCGATGCAAAGGTTATTAAGCTTTCTGTTATCGAAACCAAGCCCGAAGTTAATGAAGGCATGGTTACTATCAACGTAGACGCTTCCGCAACGCTCGATTACGCAGGTGCAAAGGTTGACGGCGTAGAAACGTTCAACACGATTAACGAAGCGGTTGATTATTTGGTTGCCGCTAAGTTCGGCGACGACGTGGATAAGGTAATGTACGTTAAAAACGGCACGTATACCGAAAAAATCACTATTCCGGCATCGTTGAAGAATTTGAAGATAGTTGGCGAATCCATTGAAAACACCAAGATCGAATACGACGCGGTTGAAGATTCAGTCAACCCGTTAAACGGCAGCAAGTATATGATGGACTGCGCTACGCTTCACGTAAATGCGGAAAACTTCACGCTCGAAAATATTTCGGTTAACAACACGTTCGACTATATCCATGACAACACAAAGTACGGTAATCCTCAGGGCTTCGCTCTCACGATTGCGGCAGATGGCGCGTTCATCAACAATGTTTCCTTGTACGGCAACCAGGATACTCTGTTCTTCAAGAAGGGTCGTGCGCATCTCAAAGATTCCACGATTATGGGCAACGTTGACTTCATCTTTGGTGAAAACGACGGCTTGGCGTTCTTCGATCACTGCGTTATTAAGGCAATCAGCAGAGGGGAAGAGCCTCTTAAGAACAACGGCTACGTTACCGCAATGAAGGGCGACGCAACCAACCATCCTACGTACGGCTACATCTTCAACAACTGCGAATTCACCGACGACGGCAACTTGTTAGAAGGTTCGATGTCGCTTGGCAGACCTTGGGGTCCCGGCGCAACCGTTACGATGATTAATTGTTCGTTCTCTAAGGCATATTCAACTGTCGGTTACGACGGTTCCGCTAAGTCCCGTTGGTTCGATATGAGCGGCAACAGCCCCTTGAACGCACACTTCAGTGAGTACGGTTCTACCGGTGAAGGCGCTATAACCGAAGCTGTTGCGGGCGGATCTATTTTGACTGCGGAAGAGGCGGCTAACTATACGCTGGCAAATCTGCTTGCTATGACTAACGGCGGCGTAACATGGAAGACCCCTTGGGCAGGTACGAACGAAAAAATTACTATTACTGTTAAGGAAGGCACGGAAGACGTTTACGCAGGCAGAGTTTGCAAGGGCATTAAGCTTACGGCAGACCTCGCGGCTGAATGGTTTGAGGTTGAAGGCAGGAATCTTTCCGGCTTGTACACCGACGCAGAATGCACGGAGGCGTTCGATTACGCAACCGTATTGAACGCGGAAGTCACGCTGTATGCAACCTATGAAGACGCTGACCCTACCGTTAAAGCTAATGTTAAATATACTTATGACGGCACTGCTCCAGAAAAAGTAGGTAAACTTCTTTTCAGCGATATGGCCACAAACGGTGATTGGCTGAGATTCAACAGCGACAACGCGTCCATAACGTTCAAGGGTGTAAAGGGTACTATTATTACGATGAATGCTTATCAGAACAGCATATTCGACATTAACGGTGATGAAGTTGTTCTCGATGGCGACAACGTTGCAGCCTACACGGTAAAAGCAGACGGCGACGTTACTATTAAGCGTAAAGCAGGCGTTGCGGCTTATATCAAGACGCTCGAACTCACCGTTCCCATAACCGAAAGCACGACAATCGACTTGTTGACGTATGACGGCGGTCAGGTTCAGGGTGCAACCAAATCTTGGAACGGCATCGAAATCGACGCGACGACGGGTAAGTTCAACAAGAGAGATACCGATATTCAGGTCAATAAAACTACGGTTCTTAAACTCCTCGTTGCGGACGGCACAACAATTAAAGTCGTAGCTTATAACGGTAATGACGACGCAGCTAACTGGACAATCGAAGTTGAAAACGGCGTAGCAACGCTTACCGCAATTAACAATACCTATATTAAGGCTCTGGAAATTACTTGTCCTGCAAAGTCGAAGACTTACTCTTATACTTACAAAGGCGAAAACGGTGAAGAGTGGACGGATAGTGGTCTTAGTAACACGAAGAGTACCGATGACCCTCAAGTAGAGGCTTTGAAGGTTGAAAACGCTAAATATTTGGTATTGAACGCGAGCGGTACAAGTGCAACCGTAGCTGTTACCGGCTTTACGACGAGTACAGGTAACGCAGCAGAGTACTTGAGAGTAGAATTCCTCGACGCAAGCGGTGCCGTGGTCGGTACTTTGGTTGGTACGTGTACCAAAGGTAAAGTAAACGGTGCATATACGTTTGCAAACAGCACATTCTCCGGAGAATTTGCTTCTGTAAGATTTTCTTGCCACGCAGAAGGTAAAGGTACTGGTATAGTAACTGTTTCCATTGAAATTTCCTAATAGTGAAATATCGTACAACAAACTAAAACAAGACAAGGCGCACTTCGGTGCGCCTTGTTTTTCTTTATCAAAATTAGTTGGAAGAATTTTCTTGTAGATATTGATTTTTGTTTGAAGGTATAGTATAATTATAATTGATAATGGCTGTATGCCGAAAACAAAAAAATAGGGGAAATAATTTATGAAAAATGTAATCGTAGGACAGTCGGGAGGACCTACTTCCGTAAT
>CAYXXB010000086.1:0-5456 GCA_964468955.1 uncultured Clostridia bacterium
TCATAAAGCTCTGGCAGAAAGCCATAACTTCTCTGTCGCTCTTGCCCTTGGGGTCAAAGTCCGAGCCGCCCTTGCCGCCGCCGATAGGCAAGCCCGTAAGGCTGTTCTTCAGAATCTGCTCCAAGCCGAGGAATTTGATAATAGAAAGGTTTACAGACGGATGGAAACGCAGACCGCCCTTGTAAGGTCCGATCGCACTGTTGAACTGTACGCGGTAGCCCTTATTCACGTGTACGTTGCCGTTGTCGTCCACCCAAGGAACTCTGAACATAACCACTCTTTCGGGTTCGACAAAGCGCTCCAAAAGCGCAGTCTTCTGATATTCGGGATGTGCATCAACTACGGGTGCGAGAGTCGTTAAAATCTCGGTTGCCGCCTGATGAAATTCGGGTTCGTTAGGGTTGGTCTTTTTAAGATTTTCTAAAACGCTTTCTACGTATGACATAAAATTTGTTACTCCTTATACAAGAATTATTCTATTTATATAAATAATAACACAAAACCGTGCATAACACAAAGATTTATGCACGGTTGTCGTATAATAGTTAGTTATATATATTATAAGCACAGCTTATAGCTAAATTTTACTTTTTAATTACCGAAGTATATTTTGTCCGCATTTTTATAGAAAACGCGTTCGAGTTCCTTATCGTCGAAAACTCCGCTATTGGTGGTATAATCCACAAGATGAGAATAGCTGTCTCGGCAAAGACTGCTCGGCATATCCGTACCGAAAAGCAGTTTTTCCGCTCCTACAACCTGCTTTGCCGTTTGCAAATGCTTTACCGCCGTCGGATAAGGATACGCTTCGGGCT
This sequence comes from uncultured Clostridia bacterium, assembly GCA_964468955.1. Taxonomy (GTDB): domain Bacteria; phylum Bacillota; class Clostridia; order Christensenellales; family Borkfalkiaceae; genus Coproplasma. The sequence goes on from CAYXXB010000086.1 coordinate 816, forward strand.
TTTGATTAGCGGCGAGAGCCGCTAAGTCAAACCAAACGTTGGGCAGTGCGAGCTTGCCGAGAGAAATTTTCAAAAGCTCGTTATCCTCCCTTTGAGGCGCGAGCAAGTGACAAACTACGAATGTGAGTTCGGGGAAGTCCTTGGCTGCTTGGGCAAGTTCCTCCACCTGCCAGCAACAATTTCGGGGTCTGCCGATATCCACCGTTACGGTTAAACCGTTGTCGCAAGCGAAAGAAAATTCCTTACGCATAACATCGCCGTTGATATTTACGGGCGGGTGATACGCCATAAGCCCGGAGCCGTTCGAAAGCTCGAATTTGACTATTTTGAAACCGAGTTCGTTGAAAAGGTGATTTTTTACCGCCTGAACGTTATTGCAGAACGGGTCGTAGCTTCCCGCGCCTATGAAACGTTCGGGGTATTTTTTAACCGCCTCCGCAGTATATTCGTTCTGAAAACCGAAAAACTGACCTTGAAGCAGTACCGCTTTTTCCACGTTGTGTTCATCCATAACCTTTAAAAGGTGTTCGGGAGACACGTGCGTTTCGCCCATACCGTCTGGAATCATTTTAAAGCTTGTGCCGTCGGCGTATACCGCCATTCCGTTTCCAGCCGAACGAAGCTCACCGCGCGAGGTGAAGCCCGCTATGCACTGAACAACGTGTGCGTGAGCGTCTATAATTTTAAAATTTCTTGACGTCATTGTTTTTGTAAGTACAGAAATTTACTATATAGCCGTTTGTTTCCACGTCCTCCGAACGCTTTACGAGCGTGAACGACGGGTTAGTGTCAAGATTTTCAAAGTATGCGTCCGCGCCGCCTACCGCGTTTACCTTTGTAACAAGCACTTCGCTGCAATATGGCAGAAGCGTTTTGTACATCATTGCACCGCCTATTACGAACACTTCGTCCTCGGGGTATTTTTTAATTTCAGAAAAAAGCTCTTCGAGGGAACGCACGATTAAACAGTCGTCACGTTCTTCCCCTTCGGGATAAAGCACTATGTTGGTGCGGTTTTTCAGCGGTTTGCCGTTAGGAAAGGATTTTAAGGTATTGCTGCCCATGACGACAACGTGACCGGTAGTCGTTTCCCTGAAAAAACTCATATCCGCGGGGATTTTAAACATAAGTCCGTTGCTCTTGCCTATACCCCATTCTTTATCGGCGTGTAAAATTGCTCTCATAAATATTCTTTTCCTTAATGAATTTAAAGTCACTCTTATTAGAAGCAAGCAAGACAAGGAGGCCGCGGCTTTTACGACAGGAGTTTACAAGTAGTAAATGACTTAGTAAAAACGTAAGGCTGACACAGTATTGCACCGCTTATAATAAGAGAAGTTATTCTGCGACGGGAATACTATATTTCTTGTCGTTGAATTTGTAATCAATCAGTTTAAAGCTGTCCACGGTAAAATCGTAGAAGTTCGTAACGTTCGGGTCTACCCAAAGCTTGGGTGCGGGGTATTGTTCGTGTTCGATTATTTCCTTAATCATATCCACGTGCCTGTCGTAAACGTGTGCGTCGGCTATAACGTGAACGAGTTCTCCCGCTTTCAACCCGCTGACCTGCGCGAACATTATTAAAAGAATAGCGTACTGCACCACGTTCCAGTTGTTTGCGGTAAGCATATCGTTGGAACGTTGATTTAATATGCCGTTGAGCGTATCGCCAGAAACGTTGAACGTCATCGAATACGCGCAAGGGTATAAATTCATTTCGTGAAGATCGGCAAAGTTATAGATATTCGTGAGTATTCTTCTGCTTGCGGGATTGTGCTTCAAGTCGTACAGCACCCTGTCGACTTGGTCAAACTCGCCCTCTTTATAGATATTTTTTACGCCTAACTGATAGCCGTAGGCTTTACCGATAGAGCCGTTTTCGTCCGCCCATTGGTTCCAGATTTTAGAGTTTAAATCTTTTATGTTGTTGCTCTTTTTCTGCCATATCCATAACAGCTCGTCCACACAGGACTTGAACGCCGTTCGGCGGATTGTGAGAACGGGAAATTCCTTGCTCAAATCGTAACGGTTGACTATTCCGAACTTTTTCACAGTGTGCGCGGGTGTGCCGTCCTCCCACTTGGGGCGAACGGGCAAATCGGTATCCCATACACCGTTTTCCAATATGTCTTTCATATTCTGCACGAATATCTTATCCGCCAAACTCATAACTTTTCCTCCGTCTATTTAACTGTCATTTTACCACGAAACGGGCAGTTAGTCAACCTTTCAGTACAAACGTATGTGAATTATGCTGTCCGTTATCGCAATTTGAAGCCTGCGCACGTCGTAGGCAAGCACGTAGCCGTGGGAAACATCCTCCCACTCAGCAATTAAATAGGAAAGTTCTTCCGTAAAGCAGTTGTTCGTGTTTGCCCTCTGCAAGCTTTCAAGCCCCGTCCCGATTTCCGAAAGAATGGATTTCGCCGCGGATTGGCTGGTAGTTCCACCGTCCATTGCGTTCGCCAAATCATAGCACATTACGGATATTGAATAGAGCGTATTCAGCGTGCCTTTGTAACTTTCCGCATTTTTCTTTGCCGATGACGGCAGTGGAATTTTATCCCTTTTTGCACTTATTACCGCGCACGAAAGACCTTTGTTATTCAAGGTCGCACACACCGCGTCGGCGTCGTTTTTATTGTAATAACAGGAAACGGTTACGTAGTACTTGCCGTCGTTTTCCACAATATACCCAGCCCCACCGTAGCTATGCACCACGCCCGATACGGAAGCCGCGGACTGCGAATTTGTAGGGCTTTTATAACAGACGTAGAAAAATTCCGCCGAAAAATCGAGCGTGCCTGCGCACGAAGAAACCGAACAGCAAATTATTGTTATTGCAAGCGCCAAGGTAAAAAATACGGGCAGTGCTATCGCGGCAACCCTTTTTATGCGTATTTTCATACCATATTTTATTATAAGCGAAAAAAATTTAGAAGCCCCGCGAACACCGTTCGCGGGGCTTACTTGTTTATATTTATTTTGTGAGTGCCGCAAGTATCGCACTGCCGATACCGAAGCAAATGAGGAAAACGATTGCAAAAGTCGCAATTGAAATCAGAATTTTAAGCCAAACTGGTTTTACGCCCTTGATTATTAACACGTTGAGAACGCCGAACGCACCGCTTATTGCACCGCCGATTGCACCGCCGACTACGGGAACTATCGCGCATAATGCGGCTACGTTGCCCCATACCATTATAAATAAGAACGGCAATACGGACAAAACGATTTCGTACCACTTTACGGGAGCAGTCAGTCTTACCGCACGCGTACCTACTAAAAGCGTAGCGCCCTGAAGATAACCGCCTTTGATATAGGCAGTTTCACCGTTCTGCATACGGAACGCCGTTTTTGACAGCTTGACAAGTCTTGCGCCGTCTATGTACACTTCCTTTTTGCCCGTCCAAAAGCTTTCTTCGTAGGTGATTTCACCTAACTCTTCGTCTTTTACTATTTCTTTCATATTAACTCCTTTAACGGATTTACCGTAAATATATTATAATTATACTACCGCAAACATGAGATTTCAACTCTTTAACGAACGAAATTTAAGTTAAAATCTTTTAAACGGGTATGCTTTCGTTTTCCGTCGGTATAATTACCTTAATATCATTATCGCTTTCAAGCTTTTGCTTAAACTCTTCCACGTTCATTCGCGTGGAAACAGGCGGAAACGCATCGTCGAAATGGTCGGCAATTACCGCTTTGGGCGATAAAGATTTGACAAGCTCCAAAGAGTATTCAAGCATATCGCTTCTTCCCTGATACGGATAAATCAGAACGTCGGTTGCGGGATAAACCGTCTGCCCGTCCTTGTTCGCCGAACCCATTATCAAAGCGGTTTTGTTGCCTTCGCACAAATAAAACGTGAACACTTCGTCTGTATTTATCGAAAAGCGTTTATTGGTCTTATTTATTTTCAAGCCCTTTAAAAGATGACCTTTAAACACCCTTTTATAAACGCCTTTCAAACACTTATCGTCGTATTCGACGTGCCTGCCTTTATACGCTTTTACAACGAGAGAACCGAATGTGAACTCGTCACCGACTTCGATTTGCCGTAAACGCGATAAATCGAACTTGTTCTCTCGGGCAATTTCTATCCCCCTCGCATTGACGTATACGGGGCAGGTTGTATGCCGTAAAACCTCTGGAATATCCGCAAAATGGTCCAAATGCGGGTGCGTTATGAATATCGCTTCCGCGTCGCCTATTTTATCGAGAGGAAATGCGGGCAAATGCTTATTCAGCGTGCGCAAATACGGGTCGAACAATATTTTATGACTGCCCGCTTCTATCATAAGCGACGCCGTGCCAAGCCAAGTAATCTCCATGTTTTCTCCGAAAGTATAAATAAAGCCGACAGGACAGAAGTCCTGTCGGTTTCTTTGGAGCTACTGGCCGGACTTGAACCGGCGACCTTTTGTTGCCCCAAAAAAACTTTTCATATCATCTTTATTTTTTGTTTCAGTAATCCTCAAACTTTTTTTGGGGACCCCGTCTGTTTAATCAGCAGGTGCTGACGGTTCTCATTCGAAAAAACTAAAAATTAAGCCCTTGCACCTTACGCAAGGGTTTAATTTTGGAGCTACTGGCCGGACTTGAACCGGCGACCTGCTGATTACGAATCAGCTG
>CAYXXB010000087.1:0-5422 GCA_964468955.1 uncultured Clostridia bacterium
TCGCTTCCGTCAACCAAATAATAAGTCATAGCTTTTTTATCTTTATGTAAACGGAATGAGACGTCAGTGCCGACTGGCTGTATTTGCGTATTCACGGTTTAAACCTCGCCTGTCAGCGCGCTTAAAGCAACTTCGGGGGAAGAAAACAGGCTTAGCTGTTCGTCGATTTCCTTTCTGCCTTCCAGAAGCAGAGCGGCTTTAACCGTGTTGCCGCTGTCAGAGCCGTAAAACTTGCCCTTGCAGGTTATAAAATGCTTTGCCCGCTTTATTATTATGCGCATTTTCGCAAGATTATCAAAGTCAAGATTAGTAAATTTGCGCGCCTGCACAATGCGGTACGCACCCCGTGCGCCGATACCGGGTACGCGCAACAGCATTTCCAAAGGTGCGGTGTTCACTTCCACGGGGAAGAGGTGCATATTCCTAAGCGCCCACGCGCACTTCGGGTCGTATTCGGGTGAAAGGTTGTCGCCCTCGTCGCAAATCTCGTTCACGTCGAACCCGTAAAACCTTATCAGCCAATCTGCTTGATACAGTCTGTGTTCGCGGAGAAGCCCCGCGCTCACCTCGGGTAGTTTCGCGCTTTTCACCACGGGGATATAAGAGGAGTAGTATACCCTTTTAAGACCCATGCGCCTATAAAGCGCTTCCGTCAGCCTAAGAATCTGCCCGTCGCTTTCGGGCGATGCGCCGACTATCATCTGCGTTGTCTGCCCCGCGGGTATGACCTTGCCCGTGCGCACCTTGTTTTCTTTGTCGTAGGTTTGCGCAAGCCTCAGCTTTTTCATCGGCAGAAGCAGACTTTCTTTCGTTTTCTGCGGCGCTAAAAGCTTGAGCGACTGCTCGCTGGGAAGCTCCACGTTAAAGCTCATTCTGTCAACGAATTTAGCCGCCCGCATAATAATAACGTCGTCCGCGTGCGGTATGCCTTTCAGGTGGATATATCCGTGAAAATTATAAACCTTCCTCAGCTTAATAACCGTTTCGCACAGCAGTTCCATAGTTCTGTCGGGCGTGTCGAAAACGGCGGAAGAGAGGAACAGCCCCTCGATATAATTGCGTTTATAAAAGTTGATTACAAGCTCGCATACCTCGTCGGGCGTAACGGTAGCCCTAGGCACGTCTGCACTGCGCCTGTTGGGACAGTATTCGCAGTCGTAAAGGCAGGCGTTGCTCATAAGTATTTTCAAAAGAGATATACATCTTCCGTCGGGGGTAAAGGAGTGGCAAATTCCCCCGACGGAAGCGTTACCCAAGCCCCCTTTGCGGTTCGCCCGTTTCGAACCGGAGGAGGAGCAGGAAACGTCGTATTTGGCGCTTTCGGTCAGTATTGCAAGTCTTTGGGCATCCAGCACGCGCGTTTCCTCCAAGAAATTCAAACCCGTTTTCCGCCTTGAAATTCCCGTTAAAAGGCGTAAAGAACATTTGTTTGTGTTGCTATTATAACGCACCTTTTGCCCGTTGTCAACCGCATTTTTGTTAAATTTTAAAAAAATTCACTGTTTTTTCATTATAATCACATTGAACTTTGCCTCTGCGGGGGTTATAATTAAAACATAGATAATCAGGAGAAATACCGCAATGAAAGTGCTGATAGTAGACGACGAAGAAATGATACGAAACGTGCTTAAAGAGTACGTTGAGTTCGAAGGCAACGAAGCGTTCGAAGCCGCGGACGGTATGGAAGCGGTTGCAATGTGTAAAAGCAACGATTACGACGTTATTTTAATGGACGTAATGATGCCCCGCCTCGACGGATTTTCTACCGTTAAAGAGATTAAAAAGTTCAAGGATATTCCCGTCATAATGCTGTCGGCAAGAGGGGAGGAATACGACAAGCTTCACGGTTTCGAAATAGGTGTGGACGACTACGTGACCAAACCTTTTTCGCCAAAGGAAGTTATGGCGCGCATAAATGCGGTGACAAAGCGCCGCAGTCAGAAAGAAGATAACTCCGACGTAAAAACGTTCGAGGGCTTGACGGTTGATATCGCGGGGCGCAACGTGTTCGTGGACGGCGAAAAGGTGGATTTAACCCCCAAGGAATACGAAATACTTTTTTACTTTATTAAAAATAAGGGAATTGCGCTCACGCGGGAAAAGCTTCTCTACGACGTATGGGGGTTCGATTTCTACGGCGACGACAGAACGGTGGATACGCATATCAAAATGCTGAGAGCCAATTTAAAGCAATACCGCAAATTCATAGTTACACTTCGCGGAGTGGGATACAAGTTTGAAGTCTGAAAAGCAGAATCAAAAAAAATCGGGCGATAAAAAAATAAAGCGCATAAGCAACACCAACGTAATGCTTTGGCGCTATTTCGCCCTGTTCACCGTCGCTATAATAGCCTTAGTCGCCCTCGTGTGCTACGGCATTTTGGGCAACGCATTTTTTGCTCAGGCGAAAAAACGCGTCAACGCCGTCGGCAGTGAAATCTGCACCATTTTAAACGACGATAATCTTCCCGCACGCGTAAAGGAAATAAGGGTGAACGACTACGCTCTGACCAACGGCGTAGATATATTCGTATTGGATACCGACGGTTCGCCGATTATTCCCTACGGCTTCGTAACGCCCGACAGCTGGAGCGGCGTGGTAGGGGACGTAAATTCGCATACGGGCGATTGGGTTAAAGATAAAAGCGCGGTATATGCTTCGCAGTCGGACGGCGTATCAACGCTCAACTTTGCCGGCTGCGTCGCTTACGGCGGACAGCAGTGCAAAGTATTGGTAAGATATCCGCTCTATACAATGACCGCGTCCGTAAAACAAATGCAGGTCTACGTCATAATAATCGCTTTGGTTGCAATCGCGTTTACATTCTTCATATCCTATTTCGTTGCCGAAAAGCTTTCCCGCCCTATGCGTAATATGTCCCAGACGGCAAAGAAGCTCGCCTCGGGCGATTATTCCGTGCAGTTTACTTCTACCGAGTATTCGGAAATTGCCGACCTTTCAACCGCCCTTAACTATATGAAGGACGAAATGAAAAAGAGCGGGGATTTTCAGAAGGAGCTTATCGCCAACGTTTCGCACGATTTGAAAACGCCTCTCACTATGATAAAGGCGTACGCTTCCATGATACGCGAAATTTCGGGCGACGACCCTGAAAAGCGCGATAAACATTTGCAGGTAATTATCGACGAATCCGACCGCCTTACGGGGCTTGTAAACGACGTTTTAAGCGCTTCGAAAATCCGTTCGGGTATAGCTCAGCTAAACAAAAAGGTGTTCAACCTCACCGAATATCTTTACGGCGTTATAAACAAGTTCAGCTATCTGAACGAAACGCAGGGTTATAATATAATGGTGGATATAGACGCCGAACTGTACACCTATGCGGACGAAGAGAAAATAGGGCAGGTTTTTTACAACCTCATTTCCAACGCGGTGAACTATACGGGCGAGGATAAAGCCGTATATATTTCGCTTAAATACAGCGCGGAAGAAAACAGAATTAAATTTGCCGTGCGCGATACGGGCAAGGGCATTTCGGACGAAGAACTCGCCCACATATGGGACAGGTACTACCGTAGTAAGGATAGCCACACCCGACCCATAAAGGGAACGGGTTTGGGCTTGAATATCGTCAAAACCATTTTGGAAAGTCATTCTTTCACGTTCGGAGTTACATCCAAGGACGGGTACGGGTCTACGTTCTACGTGGATTTCCCTACAGCGTAATTCTCCTTGCTTCTAAACGGAGTGATGGAGTGTAAGTGTTTAAGAATTTTTTAAAAGATGTTTGGCATGTAAATCATTGCGGTCAAGCGTCTTTTTTCTTTCCTGCCATAATTCCTGCGCAGTATCACGAATTTTGCTATCCACGATATTTGCAATAAATTTTTCGACCCATTCATTGAGCAGAGGGAAGTTGCCGTTAATGCTGTCAAGTCCCGTAACAAATTCGTTAAAGTATTTTTCCGCTTCGCCGAAAATGCGCACAAACATTGACCGATAACCGAAAACCAAGCAAATGCAGGCAAGCCTTGCAAGCTCGCCTATTTTGTCCTTCTTCTTCCTGGATAAAAGAATTTTTCTGTCCGTTTTCCCGCACATAAATAAGAACTGCTTTGCTTCTTCAAAATATTTTTCTTCATAAGTAATCATAATAATACCTCGTTGAATTTTTATGATGCAAAAAATATAACATATATATTTATTGTTTATTATAAATTACGCGAATCGCGTAAAAGAATAATCTTAATATCGTTTAAATTCTTATCTATAATAATTATTTTGTCTTAGGAGTAGCTAAAATCGCTACAAAGAATTTTACGGCGGAGCATATGCTCTGCCGTTTGATTTATTTTTTTTGCGGTGGTATAATATCAGTATGAATAATCAATTTTCAAGGACAGCCCTTTTGTTGGGCGAAGAAAGCATAAACAAGCTCGCTAACTGCCGCGTTGCGGTGTTCGGTCTGGGCGGCGTGGGCGGATACGTTGCGGAAGCTCTTGCAAGAAGCGGTGTGGGCGCTCTCGATTTAATAGACGGCGACGTTCTGTCTTTAACCAATTTAAACCGTCAGATATTCGCGCTTCATTCCACGCTCGGAAAGAATAAAGCCGAAGTAGCTTTAGAGCGCGTGCGCGACATTAACCCCGATATACACGCGGTTGCCGTGCCGATGTATTTCGATTCGCTTTCGCAAAGGTCGTTCGATTTTTACGACTACGATTACGTTGTGGACGCGATAGATAACGTGACTTCAAAGCTTCTGCTTGCACAGTGCTGTAAATTCGCGAACACCCATTTAATAAGCAGTATGGGCGCGGGCAACAAGCTTGACCCCACGGCTTTCAAGGTTGCGGATATTTACTCGACTTCCGTATGCCCTTTGGCGCGTGTTATGCGCAGGGAATTAAAAAAGCTCGGAGTGGAAAAACTTAAGGTAGTGTATTCTGAAGAAGCTCCCTTAAAGGCAGAAGAGGGGGAGGAACAGCCTGCCGAGGGCAAGCGTTCTACGCCGGGGTCGGTTGCATTCGTTCCGTCCGTAGCGGGTCTTATAATCGCTTCGGAAGTTGTAAAAGATTTACTGCAACTTAAATAAAACATTTGATTTTTTTGTTTGGGCATTGTATAATATATAAAAACTATTGTTTGTAAATATAAAATGAAATTCAAACTTCACTCTAAATTCTCACCCACGGGCGACCAGCCCGAGGCAATAAAAACTTTGACGGAGGGCGTGCTGGACGGCATACGTACGCAGGTATTGGTAGGCGTTACGGGTTCGGGCAAAACGTTTACTATGGCTAACGTTATAAACAACGTTAACCGACCTACGCTTGTCATCGCCCACAATAAAACGCTCGCCGCACAGCTTTGCAACGAGTTTAAGGAATTTTTCCCCGAAAACAGAGTGGAGTATTTCGTTTCTTACTACGACTATTACCAACCCGAAAGCTATATTCC
>CAYXXB010000088.1:0-5338 GCA_964468955.1 uncultured Clostridia bacterium
AGGCTTACATGTTCGGCATTAAGTACGAAGATTATAAAGAATACGGCGTAAGAAAATACGGCGCTCACGGCACCAGCCATAAGTTCGTTTCAAAGGAAGCGGCTAAATATCTCGGTAAAGACCCTTCACAGCTTAAAATAGTTACCTGCCACCTCGGCAACGGTTCGTCTATTTCGGCTGTCGACGGAGGAAAGTGTGTGGATACTTCCATGGGCTTCACGCCTTTGGACGGCGTCCTTATGGGTACGCGTTCGGGCTGTATAGACGCATCTGCGGTAGAATTCCTTGCAAGAAAGAAGGGGCTTAACCACGCAGATATGGTAACGTATCTTAACAAACAGTGCGGTGTTGCGGGTATTTCGGGCGTTTCTTCCGATTTCAGGGACTTGGACAACGGCGCTAAGGAAGGCAACGCAAGGTGCGCGCTCGCCCTTGATATGTTCAACTATCAGACGAAGAAGTTCGTCGGCGCGTATGCTGCTGCAATGGGCGGACTCGACTGCATAGTGTTCACCGCAGGTATAGGAGAAAATTCCCCCAACGTGCGCGAAGGCGTTTGCGAAGGTCTTGAATTCCTTGGCGTACAGCTTGATAAAGCGGAAAACGCTAAGAGAGTGGACGGCATCCACGAAGTTTCCGCAAATGGAAGCAAAGTAAAGGTGCTTGTTATTCCCACCAACGAAGAACTCGTTATCGCACGCGAAACCGCAGAACTTTTATAAAAAGATTTTTACGGGCTTTAAAATGAGTTGACAAACACCCCGCTGTATAATATAATCGTGTAGTCGGCTTTGAGTATGATAATTGAAATTAAAAGATTAACCGCAAAGGGCAAATACGAGGGCGATTTTTCGTTCGAGTTTACCCCGTCGGAAGATAAACTTCTTGTTCCTATGTGCCGTTTCGACGGTCCGGTAAAGGTGGAAGGCAGTTACGAAATTTACGAAGACGATTCCGTCGGCGTTGATTTCACGCTTAAATATGTGCTTGACGGTCAGTGTTCTTACTGTTTGGAAAGTGCGCGTAAAGAAGTCAGTTATTCGACCGAGGTGTTGTTCGTTACGGATAAAAACGACGATGACAATTATTATTACGACGGTGTAAAGATAGATTTAAATGTCGCCGTCAACGACGCTGTACTTTTCAGTCAACCCGAAGTTTTGCTCTGCAAAGAGGGTTGTCGGGGTATTAAAATAAATTAAGATAAATTCAAGAGAGGTGTTAATATATGGCAGTACCTAAGGGAAAACAATCTAAGAGCAGAACGAACAAGAGATTTGCTAATTACAAAGCGTCCGCTCCTACGTTAGTGGAATGTCCTCATTGTCACGAGCTTATGCAGGCGCACAGGGTTTGTAAAAACTGCGGTTTCTACGATAAGGTAGAAGTTGTCGCTCAGAAGGAAAGCAAATAATTAATAATAATGTAAAAGCGGGCTTATAGCCCGCTTTTTTGCATTTTACGATAGAATTCAAAACGCAACCGAAAGTTTACGTTTAGAAACCCGTGGGTTGTGGATTATATAAGTCCGATTAGCTATAATAATCTTAACTAACTTCAAAGGAGAAATTCGAAATGAATTTTGGGGATAAACTTTCCGCATTGCGCAGGGAAAACAATATCACGCAGGAACAGCTTGCCGAATATATGGGCGTATCGCGTCAAGCAATAAGCAAATGGGAAAGCTGTACTGCCTATCCCGAAACGGATAAGCTTATAAAAATGTGTGAGCTTTTCGATTGTTCGCTCGATTATCTGTTGCGCGACGGTGTGAAAGAGAAAAACCATACAGAAGGCATCTTAAATGCAAAGCAAACAGAAAAGAAAACCGTAAAAGAACGTAAGAGCAAGAAAACCTTATGGGGATTACCGCTTTGGCACGTGGCAAAAAATGCAAAAGGTATTATAGCTATAGGTGTTAAAGCACAGGGAGTAATAGCGGTAGGAGTAAAGGCAAGAGGAGTTATATCCGTAGGAGTATTGTCTCTCGGTATATTATCTTGCGGAACGCTTTCACTCGGATTATTGTTTTCCGTCGGGTTGTTAAGCGCGGCATTGTTCAGTGTTGGTACATTTTCCGTAGGAATTTTCTCCGTAGGAGCAATAAGCATAGGTGTATTTGCGCTCGGCGCAGTCGCCGTAGGCGAAGTTTCGGTCGGTGCATTTGCTGTAGGAAAATATTTTGCAATCGGTAATTATGCAAAGGGAGCAATAGCTATAGGCGGTAGCAAAGCGTACGGAAGCATTTTTTCTCATACAGGTAAGTTGACTGCCGAACTTCGCTTGCAAGTTGCGAAACTTATTGAATGCACTGTACCTGCAATTATCGGTTGGGCGGGAAAAATTGCCAAATCGCTTATTTTATAGCGAGCTTATTTTCTTTACAATAGAGCTTGTAAATGGTAAAATATATCAAATGGATGAAGTGTTGTGTTTCGTTGCGGTCGAGTTTCCCGAAGATCCGAACGTAGCAGGTTTAAAATATTGGTATTTGTGTCCGTTTGACGCAGTTGCGGTCGGCAAAGGCGTAATTGCACCGCTCGGCAGGCATAACCGTCTGCAAAACGGTATAGTGAGAGAAGTTCGCTTTGCCGCAGAGTACGAAGCACCGTATCCGCTTCATTCGATTAAGCGTATTGCAAAAATAGTCTGAACCTAAAAAATGGGAGTTTTTAATGTATAAAATAGTCAGAAAAAAAGAGTTAAACAGCACCGTAACAATGATGGATATATATGCGCCTATGGTTGCAAACAAAGCGCTTGCGGGGCAGTTCATTATTTTACGCGTAGACGAGGACGGCGAACGCATTCCCCTTACTGTAGCTGGGTGCGACAAGGTAAACGGTACCGTCAAAATTATTTATCAAGTTGTCGGCGGAACGACAATGCGTCTTAACGCAAAAAAGGAAGGTGAATACATTGCCGATTTCGTCGGACCTTTGGGCTGTCCTACAAAGACGGTCGGAATTAAAAAAGTCTGCATAGTAGGCGGAGGCGTTGGTTGCGCGATAGCTCTTCCCGTAGCACAGCGCCTTAAAGAACTCGGTTGTGAAGTTCATTCGATTATAGGTTTCAGAAATAAAGATTTAGTCATTCTGGAAGAGGAGTTTGCCGCATGTTCTGACAAACTTACGATAATGACGGACGACGGAAGTTACGGCAGACAAGGCGTTGTTACCGCACCTTTAAAGGAAGCGATTGAAAGCGGAGAGAATTATGACGAAGTTATAACGATAGGTCCGCTTATTATGATGAAGTTCGTAGTTGCGACGACAAAGCCTTTCGGCGTTCCCACAACAGTATCTATGAACCCCATAATGATAGACGGTACTGGTATGTGCGGAGGTTGCAGACTCACTGTTGGCGGCAAAATGAAATTCGCCTGCGTCGACGGACCCGATTTCGACGGTTTCGAGGTGGATTTCGACGAGGCGATGCAACGCGCTTCAATGTATGCGGAATTTGAAAAACACGAAAGAGAGGAAAGCTGCAATCTTTTCAAAAAGGAGGCGGAATAATGGCTATTCAACCCAATAAAAACGAAATGCCTTTACAGGAACCGTCGGTCCGCGCCCGCAATTTCAATGAAGTTGCGCTCGGCTATACTCCCGAAATTGCCGTAGCGGAAGCAAATCGTTGTTTAAACTGCAAGAATAAACCTTGCGTTAACGGTTGCCCCGTCAATATAGCGATTCCTGATTTCATTTCACGCGTAAAAGAGGGGGATTTCGAGGGCGCTTATCAAATTATATCCCAAAGCTCGTCGCTCCCTGCGGTTTGCGGCAGAGTTTGTCCGCAGGAAACACAATGTGAGGGGCAATGCACTCTCGGCATAAAATTCGAGCCTGTCGGTATAGGCAGACTTGAAAGGTTTGTAGCGGATTATCACAACGCCAATTTCAAAGGCGAATTGTCCGTTCCGAAAAGCAACGGTCACAGAGTTGCCGTTATAGGTTCTGGACCTTCAGGACTGACCTGTGCGGGTGATTTAGCGAAAAAGGGCTATAAAGTAACCGTTTTCGAGGCGTTGCACCTTGCGGGCGGCGTTCTTGTATACGGCATACCCGAATTCCGTTTGCCCAAAGAAATAGTAAAAAAAGAGATAGAAACGCTAAAAAAATACGGCGTGGACGTGCAGACAAACGTCGTTGTCGGCAAAACTATAACAATAGACGAACTCTTCGAAGAGGGTTACGAGGCTGTATTCGTTGCATCGGGTGCGGGTTTGCCCAGATTTATGGGTATTAAGGGTGAAGGACTTAAAGGCGTGTATTCCGCAAACGAATTCTTAACGCGCAGTAATTTAATGAAAGCTTACCAAGCGGACAGCCGTACTCCCGTAATGCACGCAAAAAACGTAGCGGTAGTGGGCGGAGGCAACGTGGCAATGGATGCAGCGCGAACCGCACTAAGACTTGGCGCAGATAACGTTTACATAGTTTATCGCCGTTCTATGGATGAGCTTCCCGCAAGAAAAGAGGAAGTCGAACACGCTATGGAAGAGGGTATAAAATTTGAAATTTTACGCAACCCCGTAGAAATCCTCGGCTATAACAACCCCGAAGACAGGCGCGACCCAAAGAACGGTTTCGTTACGGGTATGAAGGTTATCAAGTGCGAACTCGGCGAACCAGACGAGAAGGGCAGAAGACGCCCCGTAGAGGTTGCCGGCAGTGAATACGTTATTGACGTCGATTGCGTAATTATGGCTATCGGCACAAGCCCCAACCCGCTCATAAAAAGTACTACGGCGGGCTTGGAGGTCAACAGACACGGCGGAATAATAGTTGAAGAAAGTACGGGCGCAACGTCTAAAGAGGGCGTGTTTGCAGGCGGCGACGCGGTAACGGGCGCAGCTACTGTAATTCTAGCTATGGGCGCGGGAAAGACGGCGGCAAAAGCAATAGACGAATATATCAGCGCAAAACAGACAAAATAGAGATATGGTTACTGAAATTCAGCTTGAAAAAATTACGGACTATTCAACGGGCGTAAACGTTTATATCGACGGAAAAACCGAGGTTTATCCCGTGGGCAGTGAAAAGTTTAACGATATCTGCGCAGAGTGGAACGCTATGCTTGACGGCGCCCACATTATGCCTGCGTTCGGTGTCAGCTTACATCACGAAACCGTTAATCAATTGCAACAGGGAGTTTGGGCTGAGTTTGAATTCGAAAAACAGTATACTTCAAACGGTATGCCTTATGAAAAACTGCTCGTAGCGGTCAACCCCGAATGGTGCGGATTTAATATTGTAAGGTACACCTCAGAACGGGGTTATGCCTCTGCGTGAGATAACATTTACAAAAATTGAAATATTGATAGAGACTTATGAAG
>CAYXXB010000089.1:0-5205 GCA_964468955.1 uncultured Clostridia bacterium
AACGGATTTACAGAGCAATAATATCAAATAAAAATCAATTTAGTGTTCATATAACCCGCTATGCTTAGTTTATAAAGATAGCGGGCTATTTATTTTTATTAAGGCGCGTTATTGCAATTACTGTCAAGGTGTGATACAATAAACGTATGAAAATAGGAATTTCGACGGCTTCGCTGTTTCCCGAAAAGCACACTGAGGAAGCGGCGGGCATAATAAAATCTCTCGGCGCGGAAGTGGCGGAAGTTTTCTTTTCCACTTTTTACGAGTACCGCCCCGAATTTTCCAAGGCGTTAGCGCCTAAAATCGCGGGACTGGAAATAAACTCCGTGCATACACTGCCGCTCAATTTCGAGGGCAATCTGTTCAACGGTACGCGCAGGGTGCGCGGCGACGGATATTACTGGCTCGACCAGGTTGCCCGTTCCGCACAGCTTCTCGGCTGTCACAACTACACGTTCCACGGTTTTGTGCGCGCGGGTGACGGCAGGGACGATATGCGTTTTATCGGCGAGAGGATTGCGGAAGCTCACGCGTTTTTACAGCGATACGGCGTCAATCTCTGTATTGAAAATACTTCGTACTACGCTTTCAACCGCCCTAATTTCTTCCGCGAAGTGAAAAACTTCTGCCCCAACCTTTACGGCGTGTTCGATATCAAACAGGCGAGGAGGAGCGGCTATCCCTATCAGATGTACATAGAGGAAATGGCGGGCGCCATCGCCTACGTTCACATCACCGATATGGACGAAAACGGCAAAACCTGTCTGCCGGGCAAAGGAATTTACAACTTTGCGGAAATTTTCAAACGGCTTAAAGGCGCGGGGTTCGACGGCAATATCTTAATTGAAAACTACCGCGGTGACTACGGCGAAACCCAAGAACTTAAAAACTCAGTGGACTATCTGAACGAAATTATCTATAAAATATAACTACTATGCGAAAGCAAACGAAACGGCACAATTTAACGAACTCGGGAACGCTGCGCTACCTGCTTAAAGGTAGCGTAGGTCTTTTTGTGTGTTCTGTAATTGCGGGCGCCGTTTTCACGCTCTTCAATACGCTTACACCGCAAGTCATTTCGTTTGCCGTAAACTTCTTGATAGGCGGCGACGAACTGCCCGAAAAATACGAAGGGGTTATTTCCGTTCTCGGCGGATTGGAATATTTAAAAAACAATATGTGGATACTCGCGGTGATAATTGCGGGCATAGCAGTCATTGCGGCGGTGTTCCACTATCTCAGAACGTACATAAACACCTGCGCAACGCAGAAATTTATGCGCAGAACGCGCAATAAACTGTTTTCTCATACCCAGCGTCTGCCGCTCAGCTGGCACTCAGAACACCGAACGGGTGATATCATTCAGCGCTGTACTTCGGACGCGGACACCATTTCCAACTTCGTTTCCAACCAGCTTATAAATCTTTTCAGAATAATAATACTTATTATTTTTTCGCTTGCGTTTATGTTTATGATGAACGTGGAGCTTGCTCTCATCGCCGCGGTATTCATTCCGCTGTTCATAGGCAGCGGTTACGCTTTTCACAGGTACGCGAGAAAGCACTTTTTGAAATGCGACGAGCAAGAGGGCGTGCTTTCCACAATGGCGCAGGAAAACTTTACTGGCGTGCGCGTGGTGCGTGCGTTCGGCAAAGAGAAGTACGAACGCGACAAATTCGAAAAGCAGAACGTTTACTACACGGGGCTGTGGCTTAAAATACTCGACAAGCTTGCAATATATTGGACGGCGAACAATTTCGTCGCCGCCGCTCAGGGTATGCTTATGCTCGTAGTGGGAACGGTTTTCTGCGTAAACGGCAAACTCAACGCGGGCGACCTCGTTGCGTTTATGACCTACAACGTTATGCTTATGGGTCCCGTGCGCGAGCTTGGCAGAATTATTTCCAATATGAGTAAGGCGGGCGTATCCCTTGAAAGAATTTCGGAAATACTCAACGCAAAGGAAGAGGACTACGGGGAAGCGGAGCTTCTTGAAGGAGATATAGAGCTGAAAAACGTGAGCTTCAGCTATGAACAAGGTAAGCCTGTTTTAAGCGGTATCAACCTTACGATACCGCAGGGGACGACCTTGGGAATTATCGGCTCTTCGGGCAGCGGTAAATCCACGCTTGTGCAGCTTCTTGTAAAACTTATGCCGCTTAGCGACGGCGATATTTTAATAGGCGGGAAGAGCTATAAAGACGTTTCTCTTTCCACACTCCGCGCAAATATCGGGCTGATTTTGCAGGAAAGCTATATCTACACACGCACCGTTGGTGAAAATATCGGCATTGCCGCATACTGCGATACTCAGGAAAAAATAGAAGAAGCCGCAAAGTGCGCGTGCATTCACGACAATATTACTGCGTTTGCAAAGGGCTATGATACCGTAGTGGGCGAACGCGGCGTAACGCTTTCGGGTGGGCAGAAACAGCGCGTCGCCATAGCCCGCACGCTTATGCGGGAAACTCCGTACATTATCTTCGACGATTCTCTTTCCGCAGTGGACAGCGAAACGGACGCGGCAATCAGAGCGAATTTAAAAGAGGAAAACGCAGGCGCTACGGTCATTATCATTTCGCACAGAATAACAACCGTAATGCACGCGGATAATATAATAGTTCTCGACGACGGAAAAATAAAAGAGAGCGGAACACACGCTCAGCTTTTGGAAGCGGACGGACTGTACAGAAAAATTTACGACGTTCAGCTTTCCCTTCCCGACGAACTTAAAGACGAAATTAAAGCGGAGGCGCACAATGGATAATAATATGCCTTCGCAAAAACTGAAATTTTTCGGACTTGGGAAACTCGTTCCGTATGTTTCGCGGTATAAAGTGACATTCTTCTCGATGGTCATAGCGGCTTTGTTTATGGGGGCAATAAACTCCGTTATAGCGCTTTTCCAAAGCTACGCCATAGATAACTTTATCGCAGGCAACACGCTGGAAGGATTTACGCCGTTTATACTTACCTACGTTGCGTTTATCGCGTTTATGACGGTTACGGGTTATATAGGCGACAGGTCGTGCTGTAAGCTCGAAATGGTGCTTTTAAGGGATATGAGAAGGACGGCGTTCAACCATTTGCAAACGCTTTCCGTCGCATATTTCAATACCAACAGCGTGGGCAAAATCCACGCGCGCGTTATGAGCGATACCGCAAGCATTTCTTCGATACTCGCCTGGGACGTCAAGGACGGCGTGTACAGCTTGGTTTATGCGGTAGTCGCAATTATTACAATGTTTATCTTAAACCCTTTGCTTGCGCTGTGCGTTACGGTCATCGTACCCGTTGTGGCGGGGATATCGGTGTATTTTCAACGCAAGCTGACCCGCCTAAACCGCCGTGTGCGCGAAATCAATTCGGAACTCGTCGGCGACTTTAACGAGGGGATAACGGGCGTTGCAACTTCCAAAACGCTCGCCGTGGAAGAGGAGCTGAACGGAAATTTCTACGCGCGCTCTAACGACATGAAAGTCAAGTCGAATAAATTGGGGCATTTCAGGTCGTTGTTCTTCTCGCTAATAACGTTTTCGGCTTCGGTTGCGCTTGCGCTCGTCTTGTGGTACGGGGGCGTAATCACCGTGCAGGGCGTAATTCTGATAGGCACTCTTTCGGTGTTTATGTCCTATGCGCAGGGGCTTATGGACTGCGTTACCTGGGCGGTCAGCGCGTTGGCGGACGTCGTTTCCATTAAGGTCAACGTCGAAAGGTTCACCGCGCTTACGGAAAGCAAAAGCGACGTCGCGGACAGTCCCGAAGTTATACAAAAGTACGGCGACAGCTTTAACGAAAGGCGTGAAAACTGGGAGCCGTTGCACGGCGATATCGAGTTTAAGGACGTCAGCTTTAAATACCCCGACGGCGAGGAACTCGTGCTGGAAAACTTCAACTTAAAAGTTCCGTTAGGCGCTAACGTTGCGATAGTGGGTGAAACGGGTGCGGGAAAATCTACGCTTGTAAATCTTGTGTGCAGATTTTTCGAGCCTACCTCGGGTCAGGTGCTTATCGACGGCAGGGACGCGAGGGAGCGTTCCGTGCAGTGGCTTCACAGCAATATCGGCTACGTGTTGCAGACGCCCCATCTGTTTTCGGGAACGGTGAGGGAAAACCTTTTATACGGCAAACCCGACGCGACCGAAGAGGAATTGGACGCCGCCGTGAAGTGCGTAAACGCGGATAGAGTAATCGCCCGTCTTGATAAAGGTTACGATTCCGTAGTCGGAGAGGGCGGCAACACACTTTCCACGGGAGAAAAACAGCTCATATCATTTGCAAGGGCAATCCTCGCCGACCCCGCGATATTCATTCTGGACGAAGCCACTTCCTCGGTCGATACGCTTACGGAACAACTCATTCAGGAAGCTATCGAAAAATTGATGAAGGGCAGGACGAGTTTTGTGATAGCACACAGGCTTTCAACCGTCCGTTCGGCCGACGTTATATTGGTTGTCGACGGCGGAAAGATTGTCGAACAGGGCAATCACGCGGAACTGTTGAAAAAGCGCGGTGCATATTATAATTTGTATTTACAGCAATTCCGCGAAGAACAAATAAAGAAATTGTAACGTTTTTTATGTAAAAAATTGCGTTAAAAAAGTTTAAAAATAAAGAAAAATTTTTAAATTTTTGCTTGACATATATTTTGTCTTTTGATATTATATAAAAGCTGTCGGCTAAGACAGCACAGTTTTTCTTATCACAAAGTAAGGAAAACACACCCGACTTTTGTTGGTAACCGAAGATTGACAACTGCATAGAGAAGAAAGAAAACAAGTACAAAAGGCAATTTTAAAAAAGATTGATTTTAAGGTTAATACGAAAAGAAGTAGACTTCAAATTTAAAGGAAAGTAATGCTTCCGAACTGTAGAAAAGTAAAATTAGTCGAGTTAAAGTTATAGAATTTTTTTTGTAGGATAGTAGACGAAAACTCAGAAAAGCGAAAAAATGCTAAGAAAGAGGAAAAGAAAGATCAAGCTACAAAGAGCATTGAGGTGGATGCCTTGGTACATGGCGCCGAAGAAGGACGTGACAAGCTGCGATAAGCTACGGTGAGGAGCAAATATCCTGCGACCCGTAGATTTCCGAATGAGGGAACTCAATACGCGTAATAGTGTATTATCCATACCTGAACACATAGGGTATGCGAGGGGAACCCGGGGAACTGAAACATCTTAGTACCCGGAGGAAAAGAAAGTAAA
>CAYXXB010000090.1:0-5198 GCA_964468955.1 uncultured Clostridia bacterium
CCGAAAGTACTTACGCACTACGCGTCGGGAGGATAGGACGTTGCCGGATTTCAAATAAAAAATCCTGTTTTTGAGCAAATTCTGCTTGAAAATGGGCTTTTTTATTGTGTTTCGATATTTGCAAATTTGCCCCGCATTTGCCCGCAAAGTATCCGAAAAACGGTTACCGAGCGGGCTTTTTTTCGTTCTGTAATTAGTGCACCGCCACGCAGTTCTTTCCTTTATCAGAGATTAAACCCACGATTTGGGGCACGATTTGGGGCATAAATCAATAATTAAGCTTAAAACCTTCTTTCAGAAGGAATTCTTCCGAAAGGTCAGTGTAAGTATCCGCTAGCCCGCCGAGCGCGTGACCGACAAACTTTTTGATAGCGACTTCGGCGATTCCGCACTCCTTGCAACGCGTATAGAATGTCGTACGCAGGTCATAGAGCTTGTGTCCAGGCAGTATCTTTGCCAGAACTCGCCGCAACGTTTCCACGCGGCAAAAGTTAAAGCCGGTAATGCCCACTAAATACGGTTTAAGCATAGGCGTTATAGGGATTTTCTTGTATTCTACCTTACGATTTTTACGCTTGCTATTTACCGCAACGATAAAATTACCTTCGATACGAGCAGTGGAGTACTCGTTGGGGCGCATACCAGTGTAGAGTGCCACCGCAAACATAAGTTGATAGGGTGTACCCGCAGTTTCAATCAGAAGCTTGCGTTCTTCTTCCTTTGATAGTGCTTTCCCGTGCTCTCGTTCGTGGTTCACTACGATAACCATATCCATAGGGTTCGAAGTCAAAACATTATGTTTTACTGCCGCCTTGAATATCAAGTTAAGCAAAGTAAAAATATCTTCCGAGGTGCGCTCTTTGCCGTCGGCAACAAGCTTGTCAATCAGCTCTTGGCACGGCTTTGGCGTAATTGCCTTTAACGGAATATTTCCGAACTTCGGCGCAAGGTGGTTTTTGTACTGGCTTAAAGCAATACGGTACGTTTCATCAACGACCTTACGCCTATAAAAACCTTCGAAGTAGTAGAGAGCGAAGCCGTCGAAGCGAGAGGGAATGTCTGAATTAAAATTCCCGCCGTTCTTCTCGATTTCGGTTACGCGGTCAATAAATTTCTGTTTTGCTTTCTCTAAGCTGTTGGAAGATACGCACACGTTATAACCGTCACGGCGTAAACGTATTTCATAGTTCCAGGTGCTCGCGCCGCTCTTCCTGCGGCGCACGTGCGCGGTGTATCCGCTCACTGATAAAATTTGTCTGAATTTTTTAGGCATTTTTAAAATCTCCTTTTTAGTAAATTTTAAAAAGCCTACTTCGTCTTTAAGAGGGGGCGCGTCGTTCGGCGCGCCCCTGTTCTCGTCTGAGTGGTACCGCAACTGTGCGGCGAGTTCTGAAGAAATCTTTGAGATTTCTTCATCGTTTTGGGTAATGCCCGCTGTTACTAAACGGCTGGCAAGGGTGATGATTCTTTGCTCTTTCATTGTGATGAGCTCCTTAAAGTGTATTCACCCGGTGAGGGTGTACCTTAAAGGATACAACACAATTCCAAATTGAAAAGACATAATACACGGTTATTTCATATCAGCCATACCATTGGCAACATCAATTAATGCACGTTGCCTTCTTTCGCCGTGTTTTTGCCCCACTGCGCGGAAAGCAAACAGCATTTCCTCTTCAAGCGGAGTAATGCTCTCTTTGCGAGTTTTAGTCATTCCTTCGGCGCGCTCTTCAGGTGTGTAATTAAAAAAATTTATTCCGAGAGCTTTTTCGATTGCTTCAATAGTACTGTGTCGAGGTTCAGTCACAATGCCTGCCATAATTCGGCTAATATTGCATAATGAAATACCCGTTTCGCGTGCTAAATCTTTATAAGTCCAACTGCGTTCTTTGAGTGCCTGTTTATATAATTCAATATTCATAATGCCTCCTTGCTATAAATTTTGCGGTAAAAATAGCAATAAAGCAATTTTTTTTCAAAATCCGGTTGACAAATAGCAAATATGCAATTAAAATAAATAGCAAGATTGCTATTTTTATAAGAAGGGTTAGAAAAAGAGTGAACCGAAAGAGGTGGTTAAATCAACGCAGGAAATGCGAGAAAGCACAACCGCGCATTATAAATTTAACGGGCAACGGCGGAAAGAAGATAAGCACGTCAACGGTATTCGAAGCGGACGCGACGGTCTATGCGCAGTGGACGGCTAACAAGATATTTACGGTAACGTTCGACCCTTGCGGCGGCGAGCTCGACGGCGCGACCACCGCGACTACGCAGCCAAACGGCAAGCTTTTGGCATTACCCGGTGCAACGCGTACGGGCTATCAGTTCAACGGTTGGTACACCGAAGCGGAAGGCGGCGAGAAAATAACGTTTTCAACCGTGTTTGAAGCGGACGCGACCATTTATGCGAATTGGACTGAAAATAAGATATTTACGGTCACATTTGACGTGCAGGGCGGCGAGCTTGCGGGCGATACGACGGCGACGACGCGTGCAGACGGCAGGCTATTAACGTTGCCCGAAGCGATGCGTGCTGGCTACGTGTTCGAGGGTTGGTATTCCGAAGCTGAAGGCGGCGAGGAAATTACGACGTCAACGGTATTCGACGGAAATACGACCATTTATGCGAATTGGACGGTTAATAAGGCGTTTACGATAACATTCGACCCTTGCGGCGGCGAAGTGTTAGGCGAAACCACGGCGACGACGCAAGCTACTACCGGGAAATTGGAAGCCTTACCCGTAGCCGTCCGGGCGGGATATGATTTTGAAGGCTGGTTTACTACGTACGAAGGTGGCGAGAAGATAACCGAAAACTACGAATTTGAAAGCGATACAACCATCTATGCGCAATGGACTATAAACAAGATATTTACGGTCACATTTGACGTGCAGGGCGGCGAGCTCGAGGGCGATTCGACCGCGCAGACAAGCAAGGACGGCACACTTTCAGTCTTACCAAAGCCGACGAGAGCGGGTTACGTGTTCGACGGTTGGTACACGCTATCTGAAGGCGGCGTAAAAATCACGTTTTCAACCGTGTTTGAAACTGCCGCGACGGTGTACGCGCACTGGTATGCAGAAAAAATTTACACGATAACTTTCAATGCGAACGGCGGCGAGCTTGAGGGCAACGCGACCGCAACGACACAGCCGACCGGTAAGCTTGCAACGTTCCCCCGCGCGGCGCGTGAGGGCTACGTTCTGAACGGTTGGTACACCGCAGCGGAAGGCGGCAATAAAGTGACGGCGGCGACTGTGTTCGAAGGTGACGCGACGGTGTATGCGCACTGGGATAAACGCGGTTATGAAATAACGTTTAATTTAAACGGCGGAAATTATTACGTAGTGAATGGCGACAAAATATCCGGAGGGGTAGGGTATTATTTAAGAACTCAACCTGACGGTTTACTGTCATCTATGCCCGAAGCAACGAAGTCGGGCTATGACTTCAAAGGCTGGTTTACTGCGCGTTTAGGCGGCGACAAAGTTACGAAAGCAACCGTATTTGAGGCGGACGCGACGGTGTATGCGCACTGGGAAGAAAAGCAAATCACTACAGAACAATATCCTTATAACATACCTGAAATTCAGCGTATCGCATTTGGAAATAACAACGTTTCAGCTTTGGCTAATGGCGATAAAGTAATTTTTGTTTTCGATTACAATGGTATGGAATACGAGTATAGGTTTGACCCCAAATATCCATACGGCGGAATTTATTATATACCATTTACTGCGGGTGAGATAAAGCTCGTGCCTTGTTATTACGACCAAGTCCCTTATAGTGAATACGAAATCACTTTCACCGAGGACGCCGACGGAATATTAGAAATAATCCTTAAAGACAAATCCGGAAACGAGTATGAGCCCGACCAAATCGGTATGCAGTACCGCATAGTCTTTAACGACGACGGCACTTACACGTTCGACTACTATTTCGATAATGAAGATTACGAAATGTCCGACCTTAAAGGCTGCGACGAAAACGGCGAAGAACTTCCGTCTGAGGATTATGATTCCGAAATGTCGGAACGGTCGGGAACGATTGTCTTTGACCCTTATACAATGAGATACGTCAAAATCATTGTCAAAGAAAAATCTCAACCTAAGCACGAGGACGATATAGCAAATGACGAAACGTAAAAGCAGTAAAAAAGCGGTAAACCCGCCCGCAAACACGCGGGCGGGACAACCTAAGGCAAATACCAAATCGCGGGAAAACGCGGCGGTAAATACAAGCTCGAGCGCGGGAAAACGCTCCGGGCAGCAATCTAAGGCGGCGGGCAAAGACGCGAGCTCTAAGCCCGCCCAAGATAATAGCGAGCTTTTCAAATTTCGCCGTTATAAGAAATTAGAAGGCGGCAAAAAGAAAAAAGCAAAACACCCGAAGCTTATCGTTGAACAGGACAAATCAACGGTAGGATTTATGGGACTTACAGAATCGGAAAAGCGCGGTCATCACAAAAATATTGAGCTTGAAGATAATCCCAAAACCGGGGAAACGGGTAAAGCATACATAAGAAAAGAGGTGCGCTATGCCGATTTAGGGGAATTTGGCGAAATTCTTAAAAACTATAATTTATCCGAAAGGGATAAGAAAAAGATTATAGAGTATTTAAAAAAACTAAAAAAGAAATAGGAACAGCCCTTCGGCGGTAGTCATTAGCTACCACAAGCCATTCCTATTGCAATCATTATACGCAATCTAAACGAAAAAGTCAACACTTAAGGAGTGGAAATTTTATGGCAAAAACAAAGAGTAATGCCCTGAACGTTTTGCGTAATAACAAACTAACGTTAAATCGTATAAAAGAGGTGTGTTCTCACGACTTAATGATGGTTTTTTAGCAAATATTAGCGAAGTTAAATTGGGCGATATAGTGGAGTGTCTTGATAGCCAAAGGATACCAATTAATTCGTCCGAAAGATCTAAAAGAAAAGGTATTTATCCCTACTATGGGGCAAATGGCATACAAGATTATATTGACCATTATATATTTGATGGCGAATTTGTATTGTTAGCTGAAGATGGTGGGCATTTTGATGATTTTAATGAAAATGCCATAGCACAATACGTTTGCGGTAAAATTTGGGTAAATAATCACGCCCATATTTTACAAACAAAAAAATGCAATACTAAATTTTTATATTTTATGCTTGAGCATAAAGATATTCGTTCTTACATAAACGGTACA
>CAYXXB010000091.1:0-4923 GCA_964468955.1 uncultured Clostridia bacterium
GCCCCCTTCTCCGCTTCCTCCGTGACAACAGTTCAGCGCACATTCAATGTTAGTTCTGCCTTTTGGTTTACCTTTTTTGTTGAACAGAACCGCACCGCCGAAGCAAATACAGGCACGCGGAAAACGCGAAAAATCATTTGCCTTATACAAGGTTATATCGGCTAATTCCTCGCCCGCGCACATCTCGCCCGAACGTGTAATATAGACGGGCAAAACGCTCTTTCCCGCCTTTTTAAGCACATTGCAAGCCATCGTTCCCGTAATAATCGAAACCTCGTGTTCGTTGGAAATACCGCCGAAAACGACGGCAACTTCGTAACTTTTTTGCATTAAAAAACACCCCCGAAAAGTTTTTACTCTTAACGGAAAATTCCGCTTTATCGGGAGTGTTTATCGATTTTTATTTAGAATATTAAAGATATATATCGGGTAAATCGTTGAGGAACAAAACCGAATCGCCCTTTTCTATCACGTCTTTAATTACGTTCTGAGCGTCGGCAAGAGAAGGAACTATTGTCAGCTTTTCGCTATCGCCGCCGTTTTCGAGATAGCCTGCCTTAACCGCGGTTACAAGCGTTTCGCCGACAAGTATTACCTTATCAAACCCGACGAGCTGAGCGCCGAGCGCCTTGTTTTCTTCCTCTTCCAAAACGCCCAATTCCACAAGACCGGGAGTCACGACAATCTTTTTTCCGCTTAACGTGCGCAGAACTTCCAAAGCCGCCCGCGCACCGACGACGTTGGAATTATATCCGTCGTCAAGAATATTCACTCCGTTGCTTTCTATGAGCTGCAGCCTGTGTTCGACGAACTCAAGCGAGCTGATACAGTCCGCAATTTCATCTAAGCTCATACCGAGTTCGTACGCAATGCACGCGCACAAACCGATATTATATGCGGAGTGCGCACCTAAAAGTTTGGTCTTCACCATGCGCGCTTCGCCGCCCAAAGTAAGCGTGAAAGACGTACCCGTTCCGTCCGCAATTACGCCCGAAACGCTGTCACATTTTGCGATTAACCCCGTACTATCCTTGAAATAATCGTAGCAATCGGCGGAAATATAGCATTTTTTCGCAGTTGAGTCAATAATTTCGCCTTTCGCCTTAACCACGTTTTCAATCGTTTTAAAGCTCTCTAAATGCTGAGAGCAGATGCCCGTAATCGCAGAATAATCGGGCGGACAGATACCGCACAGTTCGGCGATATCGCCAACGTTTCTCGCACCCATTTCCGCAATCAGAACGTCGTATTCTAAAAGGTCCGCACCGTTAACCGTCTTTGCAATTCCAAGCGGCGTATTGTACGAACGGGGCGTTGCAAGCACTTTATACTTGGGCTTCAACATCTCCGCAAGAAGATGTTTAACCGTCGTCTTGCCGTAACTGCCGGTAATCGCCACAACCTTTAAATCCGCCGAGGCAAGCTTAGCTTTCGCCTTTTTTACGTAGCTTTTATTTTTTGGAATTTCGTAAACAAGCGTTATGCAATTGGCAAGACTGACTAACGGATAAACAGCCGCGGCAACCAGCGCAAGCGGGCAGTACTTCAGCGAAGTGAACAGCGGCTGCGCCCAAACGAAATCCGCAAAATTGAGAAGCGTTACCGCAATATAAACAAGTATGGCGTAAATAAGCCAAAGAACGATTGCCAGCCGTTTGAAACGGGGCGTCGGCGTCGCGGGACTTTTAAGCGCAGCTTTTGCATCCGCATAGATATAAAGAATAAAGAAAATAAGGTATGCGGCAAGTCCTACGATTGCCGACCACTTGCCGATAAAATAAAAGCAGAGCGAGATTACCGCACACGACAAAAGACAGGAAAAGCTTAAAAGGTTTAACCGAGCCTGCGCAAGATTGTTCTTGCGGCGCAGCCAGCAAAACAGCTTCGAACTCTTATAACCGCACGCCTGCATCATACCTATCGGTTTGAAACTTATTATGGTAAGAAAGCTTGCGAACGCGAGTGCGATTAAAACGCACTCCACAGTTTTTCCCGCTGAAATAAAAATACCCATAAACACACCTTGTTATTTTGCCGTTATCCTATTAGGGCTTGAAAAAATCCAACATTATATCATTGAACACATCATAATGTTCGCAAAAACAAAAATGACCGCCGTCTATAATTTCAAGTCTGCTGTCTGCTATACAACGGTTAAAAATTTTGCCCTCTTCGTCGTGAGAAGTTGTCTTGTCGTCCCTGCCGTATACAAGCAAAGTCGGCACTGTCAAACGCCTTGCGCAGTCGGTTAGATCCTCGTTGACGATAAGCTTGTAGCTTTCCTTTTCAACAGGTGAAAGCGAACGGTATTCCGCGCTTCCGAAATGCTTTTCGGCAAACTTCGGAAACAGCTTTTTAACCCGTCTGTAACGCTTTACCCGCCTTATATATTGGGGTGAACGGGGTTTTACTACGCCCGCACCGCCCGTAATCAGCAGTTTTTCAGCCGCATCCGAACGCTTTGCAAGCAATTTGATTGCAACCCTTGCGCCGAAAGAATGAGCCACAATACACGGCCTTTCCAGCCCCGCCGCCGCGATAAATTTGTCCAGCCAATCCGCATAATCGCCGACCGACCAAGCCGAAGTTATGGGAGCGCTTTTTCCGAAACCGGGGAAGTCTGGCGCAACCGCTTTATATCCGTTTTGCGCGAGCGCATTCATCTGATAGTAGAAGCTGTCCGCGCTCGATTTGTACCCGTGCAAAAGCAGGACTTCCCGTCCCTTTCCGCATACCTTGGCGCTGCAAAATGCTCCGTCTATTAAAATAGATTTTTACCCCTTGAATTTAGTCGCGGCTGAAAGTTTTCTTCATAACCAGGCAGTCCTCGCCGTCGGCATAATAACGCGTACGCGCATACGCTCCGACAAAACCGCTTTTGAGATACATACTCATCGCGGGCGCGTTGGAAACGCGCACTTCCAAAAATACGTTTTCGGCACCACGCGCCTTTGCCTCGGCAAGCAAGCCGGCAACTATCGCCTTGCCAATCCCGCTGCGCCTGTAGCCCTCGGCTACCACGACGTTTTCAAGGTCGGAAGTATCCGCCGCGCAGGTGATACAGCCGTAACCTATCACTTCGCCGCCTTCCTCGGCAACCAGTCCGAAGCTCGCCGCGCTCTCAAACGCGGAAACAAGGGTCGCGTAGCTCCACGCCTCGCCGCCGAAACACTCCTCTTCCATATGCGAAACGGAAAGGATATCTTCAAACTTCCAATTACGGATAATCATTGCTTTGCCGCAAGCCGTGCCGCACGCTCTTCCTCCGCCTGAGATTTTTTACAGTACAGTGCGGTCATTTCACCGCTTCGCCCTTTTTTCTCGCCGAAAAATTTTACGGCGGGTAACAGACATTCCTCAACGCAAAGCTTTGTGTAGTTTTCGAAATCCAACTCTTCAAAGCCGAACACGGGGCGATGGAGCGCTTCCACTTCCGCCCTTTTTAAAAAGCAGGGGGATATGTCGCACACGCCCGAGGGCTTGTAGCCGCTGACGTAATAGTTGCCGTGCGCCGCGTCTATGGCTATGACGTAATCGCAACCGCTGTTGACATTATATGAGAGCATTTCAAACGAGGTTACGCCAGCCGCGCGTTTATTCAGCGCGGTTGCAAAACCCTTAATGCAGGATATACCTATCCTTATTCCCGTGAACGAACCGGGACCAGTAACCGCCGCGAAAAAATCACATTCTTCGGGCGTAAGTTCTGCGCGAGAAAGAGTGCGCCCTATCTCGTCCATAAGCACTACGGAATGATTTAAGGCGCAGTTTTCTATAAAGCTTTTTTCGACCTTATCGCCCTTTTGCGCAACCACGGTAAGATAGCGTGACGACGTGTCTACGGCAAGAAAATTACTCACTTATTATCTCCCTGTTGAGTTGCGAAACGCGCTTTATCGTAACCTTTTTACAGTTTTTAGGCAGAACGTCTTTTATGTTTTCCGCCCACTCGATGAGACATACTCCGTCGCCGTCGAAATAGTCCGTCAAACCAAGCTCCACCGCCTGAGCGCCGCTTTTGAGGCGGTAGCAGTCGTAGTGGTAAAGCTTGCCCGAATAGTCGTTCATATAGGCATATGTGGGGCTTAATACCTCTTCTTTAATGCCTAAACCGAGGGCAACGCCCTTAGCGAACACAGTTTTGCCGACGCCCATTTCGCCGTCTAAAATGACGACGTCGCCGCTCTTCAACGTTGCGGCGTAAGCCTTTGCATATTCAATTGTAGCCTTTTCGCTACCCGTTAAAAAAATTGCCATACAGGTATATTATACACCCGTATGGCTTTTATTGCAATTGATTAAAGGTGATTTATTTCGTCAAAAAATATCCCGTAAACGTTTGTATTTCTATTTAATTGTTTCCGCAAAATTGCAACAAAGTTTAAATCCGCAGTTCTAAAAACTGCGGATTTATTATCATTACTTTTCCAATTTAAAGTATTCCTCGTCCGTTACAGCCTCAAGCCATTCGCTTGAAGTATTTACCCCCGGACATTCTACGGCAATATGCGTAAACCAACTGTTCGCAGATGCACCGTGCCAATGCTTTACACCTGTGGGGATATAAACCACGTCGCCCGCCTTTAACGCCTGCGCAGGCTTGCCCCATTCCTGATACCATCCGCTTCCGTCGGTACACAAAAGGATTTGTCCTCCGCCTTTCTCGGCTTTATGAATATGCCAATTGTTACGGCACTTCGGCTCGAAAGTCACGTTTGCCATAAACACCGTTTCTTTGGGATTAGTGAGCGGTTTCAGGTAAGAATTGCCGATAAAGTATTTAGCATACGCCGTGTTGGGTTCGCCAAGCCCGAACAATCCGCCGAACTTCCCGTCGTCTTCCTTATAAACTTCTTTCGCCATACGGAAAGCAGCCCAAGCGTTGGGCCAGCCTGCGTAAAACGCAACGTGGGTTAAAAGCTC
>CAYXXB010000092.1:0-4888 GCA_964468955.1 uncultured Clostridia bacterium
ACAGTGTAATTGCCCGTATTGTAATCCCAATAATTATCTTTATCGATTTTATTCCATTGCTCTTTCGTTCCTGTGAAAGTAATAGTCTTTAACGAATTGCAATTTCCAAAAAATCCGTTAAAACGATGTGTGATACCGATAATAAAACCACCACTAGAATATGTATAATCTTCAAAGCAGGGGAAAGAGGTGATTTTGCTGCCCAATTGTATATCGGTGATATTTGTGCAACCGAAGAATAAACCTTTGCCGACGTGAGTTACACTGTCTGGAAGTGAAATGCTTTTCAAACTGCTACAGCTTTTGAATGCAAGTTCGCCGATAAAAGTAACGCCGTCTGGAATTGAAATGCTTTTCAAACTGCTGCAACCGTAAAATGCGCGGTCGTTGATATGAGTAACTCCGTCAGGGATATTTACGCTCGTCAACGCGCTGCAATTATAGAACGAATAACCGCTAATTGAAGTAACGTTGTCGGGTATTTTAATGCTCGTCAATTTGCTACAACCACTGAACATAGCCCAACTGATTTTAGCAATGCTGTCGGGGATTTTTACGCTCGTTAATTCGCTACAATCTTCAAACACGTAGTTGCCGATTTCGGTCACACTGTCGGGAATAGCCATGCTTTTCAATGCACTGCAATCATCAAACGCGTAGTCGCCGATTCCTGTAACCCCGTCGGGGATTGAAATATAAGTTAATTCGCTGCAATATCGGAACGCCTCACTACCGATTTTAGTTACGGGCTTACTATTGTATTCTTTTGGAATATTAAGTCGCGTTTCGGTGCACGTACCTATCCCGCTTACGCTATAGCTTTCATTGTCTTCATTCAAAGTGTATTCCAAGCCTTCAGAAATCGAAAGCTGTTCTCCGCACATGGAGCAAACTCCGTTTACGTATTGATGAGGAATAGTTCCGTTTTTACAGGTTTCCGTTTTACATGCCGTTAAGCCTAAGGCACAAGCAACTATCGCAAGGGATGCGATAATAATAGATAACAGTTTTTTCTTCATATATTATCTCCTTAAAAATAATGCCGCTTCTCATACAAGAAGCGACATATAGAAAATGTAAACTTCTCGTAGGTTGCGACACCTTTATTTGTGCTAAACATTTTGGAAATTTAAGCCGAAAAAGAATACACTTCTACCGATAATGTATTCCCAAAATATTTAAAAAGATGTCGCGCATTAAATCTATCATATTTCAATAAAAAAGTCAATAAAACTTACCCGTCTTAAATTTATTTAAAAAGTCGAGTTCAAAGCAGCCCGTAACGGTTGTCTTTTTTTTAATAAAGTGTTATAATAAAAAAGGATTTTTTCGTCAAAACGAAATAGACGAAAGATGAGGTTTTCAATGGTTCAATTCAAATCGATAAAACTGATAGGCTTCAAGTCGTTCGCGGACAAAACGGACATCCCGCTGACGGACGGCGTTACCTGTATAGTCGGACCGAACGGTTGCGGCAAGTCCAACGTAGCGGATGCTATCCGCTGGGTTTTGGGCGAGCAGTCGGCAAAGGTAATGCGCGGTTCACAGATGATGGACGTTATTTTCAACGGCACGGAAAAGCGCAAAAAGACGTCGTTCTGCGAAGTTACGCTCACGTTCGACAACACCAACCGCATATTCAATTACGACGCGGACGAGCTGGAAATGACGAGAAGGCTTTACCGTGACGGCACCAGCGAATACCTTTTAAATCAGCAGCCGTCGAGAATGAAAATACTCACGGGGCTTTTACATGGTGCGGGCGCGGCGAAAGAAGGCTACTCGATTATCGGTCAGGGACGTATCGCACAGATAATGAATTCCCGCCCCGAGGAGCGCCGTTCCATATTTGAGGAGGCGACGGGTATAGTCGTTTTCAAGGACAGAAAAGCGGATGCGGAACGCAAGATAAGCTATTCCAAGGACAACCTTTTCGTACACGCGCAGAGAATGCAGGAAGTAGAGCATAGATTAGGACCTCTTTCCCGAGCGGCGGAGAATGCAAAGAAGTACAACGATTTGTATTCCAATCTGCGCATGCACGAGATTAATACCTACATATATCGCCACGACAGCGCCGCAAGCGAGCGTGAAAAGTTAAATTCCCGCATTGCGGATATAAACGAACAGATAAAGGAAAACACAGCTTTAGCCGCGTCATTGCACGAAGAATACAACGCCATTCGCGAGCAGTTGGCGAGTGCGGACGGCGATTTGAGAGCGCTCAACGACGAGAGACTTAATTACACCGTCGGCTTGGAGCGCAGTACGGGTGAAAGCAAGCTGTTTAAAGAGCGCGCAAGGGCGGTCAAGGACAAGCTTCAGCAGGCGCAGGAGGATATTTCGTTTTCGTCCAAGCGTATAGGCGATATCGACAGAGAGGTTCGCAGAAGCGAAGATTACGCCAACAAAAACGCGGACAGAATGAGCAAACTCCGCGTAAACTGCGACGCGTTGCAGGAAGAAATAAAAGAGCTTTCGGAAAGCATTTCGGGATACGAATATATGACCAGCGAACACCGCAAAAAGGTTATGGACGCGTTTAAAGGTCTTTCCGAAATCAAGGAAAATATAGGCTCGCTCGCCGCTAAAAAGGAGCTGTTAAAAGAGCGCCTTGCAGAAATGGACGAGGTTATGGAGCAAGCCAAGGCGGAACACGGCGAAATAAAAGCCGAGTACGAAAACAACCTCGCAACTCAGGAAGAACTTAATAAATTCCTGAGCGAAGAAAACAATTTGTCCGAGCGTTCGGCGGAAGCGGTTTCGCAGGCTAATGAAAAGGTTCAGACCTTGGTTCGCAAGATATACGACACTCAGGCGCAGATATTCACGCTCGAACAGCGCGTGCAAACGCTTTCCGCACTGCGCGACAAGTTCGAAGGTTACATATATTCGGTTCGCCGTCTTATGGCGGACGCAAAGAACGACGAGCGTCTGTCTTCCCGTATTTTGGGTTTGATTGCCGACGTTGTAAGCTGTGAGAAAAAGGAATACGAGGTCGCTATCGAAACGGCGTTCGGCGGCGCAATGCAGAACATTATAACGGCGACGAGAGAGGATGCGCGTTATCTGATAGAGCATTTAAGGCAGACAAGGGGTGGTCAGATAACCTGCCTTCCCGTTGAAGCGCTTCGCCCCCGCGAGGACAACCCCCAAATGCGATTTGCGTGCAAGGAACGCGGAGCAATCGGCAGGGCGATAGATTTAATCACGTACGATAAAAAATACGACAACATCATAAGATATCTTTTAGGCAACACGCTTATATGCGACAATCTTGCAAGCGCAAACGCGATAACAAGCAGATATCCCCGCGCGTTCAAGATAGTAACTCTCGAAGGCGACATAAGCGCTGTATCCGGTTCAATGACTGGCGGCAGCCGCAGGGAGAACACGGCAAACCTTCTTTCCAATGAAAGACAGGTAAAGGACGCGGAGGAAGAACTCGCAGCAAAACGCACCCTGTTGGAACGCACCGTTGCAAAGAAAGAGCAGGCGGAGAAAGAAAAGCAGGAAGCGGAAAAATGCGCGGAAGAGCTTGAAAATGAAATGCAAAGCGCAAGGCTGGAACAGGCGGCTGCGCGTGAAAAGCTTTCCAACCTTATGAACAGCATGGCGAATAAGGAGAGCGAATATTCGGTATATAGGCAGTCCAAAGCGCAGCTTGAGCAAAAGCTTGCGGAATTGGACGACGAATATTCTTCGACAAGTCAGGGAGCAAGCAATCTTTCCGAGCAGTCGGACAAGGCTTCGTCCGAGATGGATTCGATGAGCGAAAAGTACGAAAAGACCTTGCACGAGAGAAACGAGAAAATGGAAAAACTCAACTCTCTGCAAATAGAAATCGCAACTCTCGAAAGCGCGGTAAAAGCCAACAGGGAAAGCTGTGAAAGACTGCGCGGCGAAAAGGCTTCGCTTATCAGTAAGGTCGCCGATCTTAACGCGCTTATACCCGGTATGCAGGCAAGCTTGGATGAACTCAACGAAAAGGCTGCAAGGGCGGCGCTTTCCAAGGAAGAGCAGGTTAAGCTCGACGGACTTATCACACAAATAAAAGAGCTTGAAGAAAACAAGAAAGTATTAAACGGCAGAGTGCAGGAAATCGATTTGGCAAGACTTAAAACCGCGGAACAGAGTGAACAGCTCACTTCCAGACTGCACACTCAGGAATTAAACCTTCAGAAAATCGACGCCGACCTCGAATACCTGCAGCGCAGAATAGAAGAAGAGTATCAGGAAGATTACAACGGCTGTCTGAAATACAAGGTAGAGGATTACGACATTTCTACTTCGGCTGCAAATATTGCAAACTATAAACGCCAGCTGACTATGCTCGGTCCCGTCAACCCCAACGCTATCGAAGAGTACGAGGAAGAAAACACCCGCTATCAGAAGATGACGGAGGAAAAGGCCGATTTGGAAAAAGCTCTCGACGATTTGACGAAAGCTCTCGACGATATCCGAACCGAAATGCTTAAAATCTTCAACGAGGGCTTCAACACTATTAACGAAAATTTCAAGCGCACGTTCAAAGAACTTTTCGGCGGCGGCAGAGCGGAACTTCAGCTCGACTATACCGACTGCGAAGACCCTCTGGACGCGGGCGTGGAAATTGTTGCGTGTCCCCCCGGCAAGAACCTTTCAAAGATTTCACTGCTTTCGGGCGGCGAACAGGCGCTTACGGCGATAGCAATTCTGTTTGCAATCATACAAATGCGCCCGATGCCCTTTTGCGTTCTCGACGAAATCGAAGCCGCGCTCGATGACGGCAACGTCGGCAGATATGCGACATATCTTAAAAAGTTTGCTGAAAAGACGCAGTTTATCGTCATTACCCACCGTAAACCCACAATGGAAAAGGCGGACGTTCTTTTCGGTGTTACTATGG
>CAYXXB010000093.1:0-4874 GCA_964468955.1 uncultured Clostridia bacterium
TTTTTTGCGCACTTAAAAAGCCCGTTCCGAACGGCTCGAAGTAAAATATATCATACCGCAAAATATAAGTCAAGCGATTTTCACGCGGGTATAAATAATAATTTTATTGCTCAAACTCAATATATACGTAAAATTCAAGGAGATTTATTTTTATGGAACAACTCAAAAGCGACAGCGAAATCTTAGCGGAAATCTACCGCAATGCGCAACTTGCATTAACTTCCATTTCCGACCTTTTGCCCGAAGTGGACGACGAGTCGATGAAGGAAGAGCTTTTGCGCGAACACGAAGAGTACGAAAAAATCTGTTCGGAAGCGGCAAGCCTTGCAACCCGTTACGACTTGAACCTGAAAGAACCCTCGCCTATAAAGAAGGCGATGATGTGGAGCGCTATCAAGATGAACGCGGCAACCGACAATTCGGCGCAGAACGTCGCTCAGATGATGATAAAGGGTACTGTAAACGGCATTACCTGTCTTAAAACTTCTTTGACCGACGGCGAAAAGATTATGGACGCGGATATAAAGGCGCTTTTGCAGGATTTGATTTCTCTTGAAGAGGGATTTGAGAAAAAATTAAAATCTTACCTTTAATAATTATAGAAATAAAATAGTAAGCGGCGGTTTCTACGCGTAGAAACCGCCGCTTTATGTTGTTAATCTTTTAAACCCAACAAATAATCAGCAGATACATCTAGACATTCACAAAGCAGATAAAGTGTTTCAATACTCGGATAAGTTCTGCCCGCTTTAAAATTATTTATATTTTGCCTAGTTGTTTTACAATATTCTGCAATTTCGGTTTGCTTTTTTTTGGTGTATTTTAAACATTCATTAAATCGTTCTGTAAATTTCATATTTTATATTATACAGATTTTGTAAATTATTAGTTGACAGTAAATTATAAATGTACTAAAATATAGAAAAATACAAAGGAACAAATAAAATGAAATCAATAATAGAAGAAATATATTTGGGGAAGCGCGGAAATCATGCAAGTATTAAACCAAGTGAAGAATATAAGAAAAAAAGTAAAGAAGTCGTAAGAATTTATGACGATTTGAAAAATCAATTATCGGAAAAGCATAAGGCAATGTTAGCTGAACTGGATTCGGAAATGGTAGGGCTGTCTGCCGAACATTGTATTACGAATTTTAAAGAAGGTTTTAAGCTTGGTATGCTTCTCGTTGCCGAAGCGTTTTTAGCAGATTAATCTAATCTAAAACAACTTATGTTGCGCGCAAAAATCATATTTTTTGCAAGCAGACCCTATTTGTTGCGGTCAGCAAGCTTACCGAGGTGAATTTGCGAAATTAGATTATATGAGTGCCTTTAATATTTCGCAAAGAGGGCGAGCAGCCCTAAATTCGCAGCGTTTTTTCGCTGTCGCCAAGCGGAAAAGCCGAGAGCTAATAGAGCAGCACCGTGCCTTCCGGCATAACAAAAGTGCCTTCTTCCACGGCGCGGAAGTACATCGCTTCCTCGGCGTAGGTGCGGTGAGCAACCAAATAAACCCTTGCCATAGGGTATAAAGAGGAAATGTTCTTAATCATAGGTTTATATGCGGTCAGAGTGTTTGTGATATTGAAATTCAAATCCACGCACACAGTAGACTTACCTTTTGAAAGCAGGTGCAGAAGTCTCGCCCTGAATTCGCCCATAATGGATTCTGCGGAACGCGTCCAGCCCGCGCCCTTACAATTGGGGCAGGTGTTGCACATAATCGCGTCGGGAGAAGTTCCCGTGCGTTTGCGCGTAAATTCCACCAATCCGAACTTGGACATAGGCAGCACTTTACAGCGGGCTTTGTCGTTTTTAAGCGCGCTTTCAAGTTCTTCCACAATTGCTTTGCGGTGCTTCTCGTCGGTCATATCTATAAAATCGACGACGAACAGCCCGCCGATATTTCTCAGCTTGACCTGTCTTGCAATTTCCCTTGCGGCTAAAACGTTTGTGGTGTACACCGTCTGTTCAAGACTGTCTTCGCCAGTGAACTTGCCCGTGTTGACGTCTATTACGGTTAAAGCTTCCGTTTTGTCTATAATCAGATACGTACCGTTATCGAGTTCCACTTTGGGCATCAGCGACTTCCCGAACTCGGTGTAAATGCCCTCTTCGTAGAATAAATCGGTGTGTTCGTCGTGGTAATGAAGCTGCGGCATAGAGGGGGAGCGCATAGCTTCCTGCATAGAACGCAAACTTTCGTAAATTTCTTTGTTGCCCGTATATATTTCGTCCGCGCCCGTGAGCATCATATCGCGGATGACGCGCATATACAGCGGGGAATCCCTATATAACAAATCGCCCACTTTAGCGTTTTCAAACGCGGTCAGAATACTTTTGTGTATCTGGCGCAGGTATTCGATTTCCTTTAATTTAACACCTCTCACGGCGTAGGGGGCGGCAGTGCGTACAATTAAGCCTTCGCCGTCTTTAAGATAAGTCTTCGCGGTGTGAAGCAAATTTTTTCTCAGTTCCGAGTCGGAAATTTTCGCCGAAACGCCTATAAAAGGACAATAAGGGGTATAAACCATATATCTTCCGACAAAGGACAGATTAGTAGTTGCTTTCGCGCCCTTCTTGCCGACGGGCGGTTTTGTTATCTGTACCAAAATCTCGTCGCCTACGTGCAGATCGAGTGCGGAGGGAATATCTATTTCCTTGCCGTCGTATTTGGTTCTGTCGGGGATTAAGTCGGCAACGGAAATATAGCAGTGCCTCTCTAATCCGCAGTCCACGAAAGCAGCCTGCATACCGTTAAGCACGTCGGTAACCTTGCCTTTGTAGACGTTGCCTACGGCGGCGCCGTTTACGCAGCGTTCCACTTCGTATGCGGTCAACTTGCCGTCTTCCGTACACGCATAGTGTTCTATTCCGTATTGAGCGTCGAAGTACAGTTTTTTACCCACTTGTGCGTTTCTCCTCGAAAATTGCGCCGTTTCTCAACGCCGCGCATACCATTATAACACGCGTTTGAATTTTTTCAAGAAAAAAATCAAAATTCCCGTTAAATATTGACAGCATTAC
The DNA here is from genome assembly GCA_964468955.1 of uncultured Clostridia bacterium. Classification (GTDB taxonomy): domain Bacteria; phylum Bacillota; class Clostridia; order Christensenellales; family Borkfalkiaceae; genus Coproplasma. The sequence continues at coordinate 3,027 of CAYXXB010000093.1, forward strand.
ATAAAAATGGTATACTTATGCCTGCAATTAAAAAACGGAGAACTATTTATGAAATACGATTTTAAAGGTATTACCACCGAAGAACTTTCCTATAAACTCAACAGAGTTAAGATAGAACCCAACCAAAGGCTTGATATCAAACCCCAGTTTTCCCGTCAGGTACGCAAGTCCAACGACAATGCAAAGCTTCTCTTTATCGCTTTGTCCGTGAAAATCGAGTCCACGGAAAACGAACCCAAGCCCTTCGATATCAACACTGCCTTAGTAGGCGTGTTTGAGTTGGAGAAAGAACCCACCCAGCAGGAGGAGAGGGCTTTCGTAATCGAAGCTACCCAACTTTTGTATCCTTACCTTCGCGCTGCGGTTACCAACCTTACGGCACAGGCGTACATCACGCCGCTCAACCTGCCCGTAATCAACGGACCTATCTTCCCCGAGGACAGGGACGCATATGCGTTTGCGCCCGGCGACGTGAATTAAAGCAGTTCACGCAAATCTTTTGCTAAGGCTAAATCTTTGCCGTGAGTTGTTACGGTCGCAAAACCGCTTAACGGGCGAAATCAATCCGCCCTTGCGGTTTTCGGCATAATTCATTTTCATTATAAATATGTAAAAATAAAAAATTATAGCGAAAAAGCAAAAAACAGCTTGACAACCCCTTTTTTATGTGTTAAACTCACTTTACACATCCGAAAGGGGTGTAATTTTTTTGTACGGAGTTTTCCATTATGAAAGCATCAACAAGGGCGAAAATCACTTTCGAATGCACCGAATGTAAGCACAGAAATTACGACAGCTACAAGAATAAGCGTAACGATCCCGACAGATTGGTTATGTCCAAGTACTGCCCTTTCTGCAAAAAACACACCGAACATAAAGAATCCAAGTAATTGATTTTACGCGGATATTTTATTCGTCAAGGCGTTTTTGCAAACGGAATAAGCGTTCCGATTTTCAGGAGATTATATGGCAAACAAAAATCAAGCTAAAAAGCCCAACATTTTCGTAAGAATGGGCAGAAAGTTAAAGGAAGTTTTTTCCGAGCTTAAAAGAGTTACCTGGCCCACGTTCCCCAAGGTTGTAAAAGCAACGGGCGTGGTCTTGGTAGTCGTGCTTATTTTTACGGTAATAGTTACGGGTATAAACTACGGCTTACAGGCGCTTTTGGACCTTGCGACCAATAATCTTAATTAGGAGAGGTTAAGCTATGGCAATGGAAGAAGAAAAGCCCTACTGGTATATCCTGCATACCTATTCCGGTTACGAGATGATGGTCAAGGATTCTCTTCAAAGGCTTATCGAAAACAACAATCTCAAAGACCAGATTTTCGACGTTAAAATTCCTATGGGTCAGACCATAGAGGAAAAGAACGGCAAGCGCAAAGTTGTGGAACGCAAACTGCTTCCCTGCTACGTTTTCATTAAAATGATTTATTCCAACCAGCTGTGGTATTGGGTGACCAACACCCGCGGCGTAACGGGCTTCGTAGGACCTCAGGGCAGACCTATTCCTATGAAAGAGGACGAAATCAGAAAGATGCGTTTGGAAGAAGTCGTTGCGGACGCCGATTTCGTAGTCGGCGACAAGGTTAATATCGACGCAGGTCCTTTGGAAGGCTTCGACGGCGTTATTACCGAACTCAACGATTTGTCCCAGAAGGCAAAGGTCAACATTCAGATGTTCGGACGTTCGACCGACGTTGAAGTTGAGTATATTCAAATAAAGAAAATAGAGGCTTAAAGCCTTTGTTATAGTGGGAGAATAGATTAAATTTTTTGCATGGTCTATTCGTTATTACCACGATAGGAGGAACATTTAATTATGGCTAAAAAGATTACTGCGGTAGT
>CAYXXB010000094.1:0-4873 GCA_964468955.1 uncultured Clostridia bacterium
ATCGTTCACGAACCCGAAGTCGGCGATATGTTCGTCGGCATGGTTGTAAGAACGATTGCTATAGGTGCGTTCGTAGAGTTCGCACCCGGCAAGGACGGTATGATTCACATTTCTAAGCTTTCCAACAAGAGAGTGGAAAAGGTGGAAGACGTCGTTAAAATCGGCGACACCGTAAAGGTAGAAATCATAAAGATAGGCGATAAGGGTATCGATTTGAAATTGCTCGAAAAGCTCAACTAATTTAAACAAAATCAAACCGCCGTTTGCGCAAAGTACGCAAACGGCGGTTTTTTATTTTCTATTTTTATTTTGCTAAGTAGCTCACCGCACCTTTGAAAATAGCGTAGGCAATAGCGCGTTGATGTTTCTCCGTGTTAAGAAGCTCGTCGTCTTTACTATTGGATAAAAACCCGCACTCTACTATGACGGAGGGGCTGGAAGTGCATTTAAGCATATAGTAATCGCCTTTAAGCGCTTCGTTGGGCCTATCGCTGTTTTCCATAGCGTTCAGTTCGCTCTGTATGCACAATGCAAGCGATTTTCCTTCGGCGCTGTCCTTATCAAAGAAAACCGTACCGCCGCGCTTGGAGGGGAGAGAGCAGAAATTCTGATGTATGGAAATAACCATATCCGCATTGCAATCTTCGATAATCTGCTTGCGTTTCTGCATATCCCGCATTTTGAAACCCTTGTCGGTGTTGCCGTAAAGCCCCGCCTCGGTGGTACGCGTCATAACGCAGTTAAATCCAGCGTTTGAAAACTGCCCTTTCAAAAAGCGCGCTATCGCAAGGTTTATGTCGGCTTCGTCCGTTTTGCTGTTAATTCCCTGCACGCCGTTATCAATTCCCCCGTGTCCCGCGTCTATAACGATAGTGGGCATATTGGGGTTAACGGCAGCGGCTTTTTCTGCGGCGAAACCCGAAAATAAGCCTATGCAAACCGCAACTGCCAAAATTAATGCGGCGGCAATCAAAAAACTTTTTTTAACGAACAAGGTTTTCACGCTATATACTATTGTTTTGTTGATTTTTTTATGCCGATATGGTACAATTATATACGTATAATTATGTGTTTCGGCAGGTGTGGATTTGTACGGATTGTTCGATAAAATAAGTGAAGATAAGGCACGGCAGTTAAGCCCCGTAACGCTTGCGTTCGTGGGAGACGCCGTGTATTCGCTGTACGTACGCAGCCGTGAAGTCCAATTCACCGACAGAAAGCCCGCCGAGCTACAAAAGCGCACTTGCGAAGTCGTTTCCGCAAAAGGTCAGAGCGCGCTTTTGGAAAGGGTGGAAGCCAAATTTACACCCGAAGAAGAAGCGATTTACCACAGGGGCAGAAACGCAAAAAAAGCGACTAAAAGCAAAAATGCTTCCGTTACGGATTATAACCGTTCGACGGGTTTCGAGGCGGTTTTGGGCTATCTGTATCTTACGGGTCAGTACGAAAGAATAGCGGAAATTATCGAAGAGGATTAAACAATGAACACCGAAGGCAGAAACGCCGTTTTGGAACTTTTAAAAACGGATAAAACGATAGAAAAGATAATGATTGAAAAGGGCGGACAAGGTACTCTTTCCCGCATATTCGCCCAAGCGCGCGAAAAGGGTATACGCGTGCAGTTCGTCGATAAGCGCGTTTTGGATAAAGAGAGTGTTACCGGCAAGCATCAGGGCTGCATTGCGGTAACGACGGACTATAAATATTCCTCGGTCGAAGATATCGTTGCGGCAAAGGGTAAAAAGGGCGGATTTATAATAATCTGCGACGGCATAGAGGACGTGCATAACCTCGGCTCTGTAATAAGGGTTGCGGAATGTACGGGCGCGGACGGCGTCATTATTCCAAGCAATAAATCGGCAAGCGTAACGGAAGCGGTTATCCGCATTTCCGCAGGCGCGGCAAACCATGTAAAGGTGGCAAAAGTTCCGTCTTTAAACAAGCTTATTGACCAGCTAAAAAAAGACGGGTATTGGATATACGCTTTGGAAGCTGATGGACAGAGCATTTATTCCGCGGATTTTTCTGGCAACGTAGCTTTAATCGTAGGCGGTGAGGACAGCGGAGTTAAAAAGCTCACGCGTGAAAAATGCGATTTCGTTCTTTCGCTCCCTATGCGCGGTCAGGTAAATTCGCTCAACGCGTCCGTAGCTTTGGGCGTCGCCGCTTACGAGGTCGTTAAAAAACGGTTATAAATTATGACTTATAATAATTTAACGGAAGAAGCGCTCGTCATCTCTTTCCGCGGCGGCGATAAGGCGGCGGGGGAAGAACTTCTCGTCCGCTATAAAAACAAAGTGCTTTCCATTGCCCGCAGATTTTTCCTGGCGGGCGGGGATACGGACGATTTGGCGCAGGAAGGTATGTGCGGTCTATACTCGGCAATGATTTCGTTCGAGGGTGAAACGGGTTTTTCAGCATACGCCTACGCCTGCATAAAAAACCGTATTCTTGACGCGGTTAAGCGTTCGGAAAGCGCAAAGAACGCGGCGCTCAACGGCAGTTCGCCCATCACAGAAGCGCACGGCAGAACGGGGTTTATAGACCCCGAAGAAATATTGATAGACAGCGAGAACGGCGAGGAAATTTCACGCAAAATGCAGTCCGTTCTTTCCGCTCTCGAATACAAAGTCATCCGTATGTACGTTGACGGAGCGACTATGTCGGAAATTGTTTCCGCATTAAATCTTACTTACAAGCAAGCCGACAACGCGGTTATGCGCGCTAAAAACAAATTGCGCGCTCTGTACGCGATAGGATAAATGGAGGCAAAATGGCGTATCTTGCATTTTACCGAACGTTCCGACCGACTTCTTTCGATACGGTAGTACGGCAGGAACACATAGTAAAAATTCTTAAAAACCAAATAGAAACGGGCAGAGTAGGACACGCATACCTCTTTTGCGGACCACGCGGTACTGGTAAGACTACGCTCGCCAAAATCTTCGCGCGTGCTATCAACTGCGAAAATCCCAAAGACGGTTCGCCTTGCGGAGTTTGCCCTACGTGTAAAGCGCTTGCAAGCGGAGCGGCTTTGGATATTTCTGAAATAGACGCGGCTTCCAATAACGGCGTTGACGAAATGCGCGATTTAAGGGAAAAGGTGCAGTATCCGCCCGTCAACGGCAAGTACAAGGTCTATATCATAGACGAAGTTCATATGCTCACGCAGTCGGCGTTCAACGCGGTTTTAAAAACGCTGGAAGAACCGCCCCGCCACGCGGTGTTCATATTAGCCACTACCGAACCGCAGAAAATCCCCGCAACTATACTTTCGCGGTGTATGCGTTTCGACTTCAAACTTATTCCGCAGTCCGATTTGGAAGGGCTTATAAAAAGTGTTTTCGACAAGACGGGTAAGGAATACGAGCAGGAGGCGGTTGCGGCAATCGCGCGCGCAGGCAACGGAAGCGCCCGCGACAGCCTTTCGATAGCGGATATGTGTGCGTCGTATTCGCAAGGCAAGCTCACTTACGACGACGTGAACGCCGTTTTGGGCAAAGCCGATTTTCAGCAGATAGGCGAAATCGCTTCCGCAATAGTGAACGGCAGTTCGGGCGACGCGCTCTCGGCAACCGAAAGCGTTCTTTCCACGGGTAAGGGTGTGGGCGTGCTGCTACGCGATTTGCTCAACTTTTTCAACAACCTCGCAATAGTTAAAACCTGCCGCGGTTCGGATAAGATTTTAAATCTGCCCGAAGAAAAATATAAACAATTGCAAACGATAGCGGCGGAAGCAAACGGACACGCAATACTGCGTGCAACCGAAATTCTTACAAAAGCCGAAGGCGATTTGCGGTACGCGGTAGACGGCAGAATAACGCTGGAAACGGCAATAATAAAAGCTTCAATGCCTCAAGCCGACTATGATATCGAAGCACTGCTCGGCAGAATAGAATTTTTGGAAAAAGCGGTTAAAGAGGGCGTGAAAGTCGTCGTTAAACAACAGCCCGCCCCGCAAATAGAAATAAATCAAACGGCGGAAACTCCAAAACCCGCCGTAAAACAAGAAAAACTACAACCCAAAGCGGTTGAACCTGTTCCCGCAAAAAAGGTTTTGCAGGAAGATAACGAACTTTCACCTTTTGTGGAAAATCCTTTTGAAAACGCAAAGACGGAAAATGGCAAAGCGGAGCAGGCGCAAAGCACGCTTTTCGAACAGAGCGGAGCGGACGTCGTAAAGACGGCGGGTTCGCTTTCGGAAGCGGATAAAAAAACGGTGTTCGGCAGATTTTTAAAGCTCTTTCGCACCACGCGCAGAAACGCGGTGCTTTTCACACTGTGTATGGATTTGGAAAGCTTTTTCGACGGCGAAACTTTCGTACTTGTAACCGACGTGGAAGCCGTTCACAAATCGCTCAACCGCGAAGAAAACAAGGCGTTTATAAAGGAAACTTTGCAGGAACTCGGCGTTTTTTCGTTTGAAATCCGTTTGAAAGCAAAGGGTGAGGACAAATACGGCAAAGCTTTAAACGAGCTTAGGGACAATTTCAAAGGACACGACGTACAAGTCAAATAATATAAAAAATTTTCGGAGGTAAACTCAAATGGCATACAGAGGCGGCAACAACGGCGGCATGCAAAATATGATGAAGCAGGCTCAGAAAATTCAGGAGCAGATGCAGAAAGCCGACGAAGAACTTGAGGAGATGGAAGTTCTCGGCTTTTCGGGCGGCGGAGAAGAAGGCGACGAAACGGTCGTCGTTTATATGAACGGCAAAAAAGTTATCAACGGCATAGAGTTCGGCAGTAAAATTTCCGAAATGGTTGATTTATCGGATGAAGACGACGTTGAAATGCTGGAAGATCTGATTATGGCGGCAATCAACGACGGCTATAAAAAGGCTGACGCTGAATACGAACAGAAAATGGG
>CAYXXB010000095.1:0-4789 GCA_964468955.1 uncultured Clostridia bacterium
CGCAAACGACGTCCGTCTGCTCGTCGCCGTCGCACGCCGCCGTGCGCAGCTTTTCGGCAAAGGAAGGATAAAAGTCGGAAATAATTGAATGCCAATCGACTCCGCCGTCCTCTATCTTATCGAGGTCTTCTTCCATCTTCGCAGTGAAGCCGACGTCCATAATGTCGTCGAAATACTGCACAAGCATATCGGTAATTTTATACGCGACGTCGGTGGGCTTCATATACTTACCCTCTTTTTCGACGTACTTGCGCTTTGTCAGCACTGATATAATCGAAGCGTAGGTGGAAGGTCTGCCGATGCCCTTTTCGTCCATTGTCTTGACCAAAGACGCGTCGGTGTACCTGAGCGGGGGACGGGTGAATTTCTGCTCCGTCGCAAGCGAAACGAGATTGAGCGCGTCGCCCTCTTGAATGGGGGGCAAAAGCTTCCCGCTTTCGTCTTCTTCGTTTTCGCCGCTTTGAGCCTGTTGATACGCCGCCGTAAAGCCCGCAAACAACATCGCTTTTCCGCTCGCCTTGAACACGTAGTCGGAATTTGTGACCTCAACCTGCATCGAGTTGTACTGCGCTTCGGACATCTGAGACGCGATAAATCTGTCGTATATAAGCTTGTAAACGTTGTAATGTTTTTTATCGAGATAATCTTTTACGCTTGCGGGCGTTACTGCTAGATTGATAGGGCGGATAGCTTCGTGCGCGTCCTGAGCGCCCTTCTTCGTAGCGTAAAAATTGGGTTTCCCCGGCGCATATTCCTCGCCGAACGTGGTTTTGATGAACTCCAAAGCGCTCTGCTGAGCCTCGATTGCAACTCTCACGGAGTCCGTTCTGATATAGGTTATAAGCGCGATATGGTCGCCGCCGACTTCCATACCTTCATACAAATGCTGAGCAACCATCATAGTTTCGGGAGAGGACATTCCGAATTTATTGGAAGCGTCCTGCTGAAGCGACGAGGTTGTGAAAGGCGCGGGTGCGTGCTGTTTGGTTACGCCGCTCTTTACTTTCGTTACCGAAAATTTGCCTTTCTTTATTATCTCTTCGACTTCCTTAGCCGACTGAGCGTCTATGGAAACGCCGTTCTTTTTGAGCTGATAAACCGCCTTAAACGGCGCATATTTGCCGTCCAAATCGGTAAGATTTGCGGAAAAAGTATAGTATTCTTCGGGCTTGAACGCGGTTATTTCCCTTTCCCTGTCGACTATCAAACGGAGTGCAACGGACTGAACGCGTCCTGCCGACAAGCCGTCCTGTATGCGGTTATTCAAAAGAGGTGAAAGCTTGTAACCCACCAACCTGTCGAGTACCCTTCGCGCCTGTTGAGCGTCAACGAGATTGTAATTTATCTTGCGCGGATTTTTGAGCGCGTTGATTACCGCCCTAGGGGAAATTTCGTTGAACTCCACTCTGTTCAATCCGTTTTCGTCCATACCCAAAACCGTCTGCAAATGCCAACTTATAGCTTCGCCCTCGCGGTCGGGGTCGGTTGCGAGATATACTCTGTCGGCTTTTTTAGCCTCGTCCGAAAGCCTTTTAATGACTTCTTTCTTGCTCGGAGTAATCTCGTATCTGGGTTCGAAATTATCCGTGATTTTTACGCCGAGAGTGCGTTCTGGCAAATCCCTTACGTGTCCGCCCGACGCGTCGACGCGGTATTTCCCTTTTAAATACTTTGAAATTGTTTTTGCCTTGGAAGGCGACTCAACTATTATCAGATCCATCTACAAGACTCCTTTCTCGTTATCTTTCTATGTTACAATGCGGCGAATTTGTTGCCGCCCGTCCGCACAAGCAATCCCTTAATTTCCAATAAGGAACATATCGCCGCAAGCTCGTACGGTTTTTTATTAACAGCTTCGGCAAGCTTTTCCGCGTGCATTTCCCCTTGCTGTTTTAAAACGGAAAGAACCGCCCGTTCGTCTTCGTCAAGCTCGGGTTCACTTTCGCCGTTTTCAAATTCTATACCAAGCACCGAACAGATATCTTCCGCACATTCGCAAAGGTAGGCGCCGCTCTTTATAAGGCGGTTACACCCTACGCCCGAGCAAACTCCCAAACTGTAAGGAAAAGCGAAAACGTCCTTGCCGTAATCCGCGGCATAGCCCGCAGTAGACAGCGCTCCGCCCTTTTCACCCGCGGAAACCACAAGCACTCCGTCGCATAGACCCGCCAATATGCGGTTGCGAACGGTAAACATATAAGGTTTAGCCTTCGTTTCGGGCGGAAAAACGCTCAAAGACAAACCGCACTCTTCCACCTTGCGCAGAACGTCGCTGCCGTTTCCGTGACCGAACGGAAGAACGCACAAAACGTTTCCCGACGGCATTGCGCCTACTGCGGCGGCTTTGTCCGCGCCGTCCGCAACACCCGTTGCAATCACAAAATAACTGCTTAATTCCGCACAGATTTTTTTGCACTCTTCCAGCGCCTGCGGCGTTGATTTCCGCGAACCGACTACGCAGAACAGCCTTTCGTTTAAAAGCTTTCTGTTGCCTCTGAGATACAGCACAAGAGGCGGTTCGGGGATATGTTTCAGACTTTCGGGGAAATCCGCACTTTTAAACGTTACGCACTCGATCCGCTTTTTGTCAAGACCCGCAAGGTATTTCTTGCGGTACTCACCGTCGCAGAATTTTTCTTTCAGTTTATTATATACTCCCGCACCGCAAATTTTAATCAGCGCGTCGGCATATTTTTGATTTTCTTCACCGCCCTTCTGAGCCGCGAGAAAATACTTTTTTTCGTTGTAAGTCAACTCGCTAAAGCTGTCCGCTATTATTAAATTGACTTCGTTTTCGCTATATTCCACATTCATTTAAGTATTTCTAAAATGTCGTTTTTTACGTAAAATTACAGTGTTCACCGCCATATATATGCGGGTTAGCGCATATTTACAGCACCGTACTGTCGAAATTGCGGTACGACGTTGCCTCTAAAACGTGTTGAGGTTTAATCTCTTCGGACAAATCAAGGTCGGCAATTGTTCTCGCAACTTTTATTATACGCGACCGCGCCCTTGCCGAAAGGTTGAGCCTTTCGAACGCGGTTTTTAAAAGTCTTTCGCATTCTGGAGAAAGCCTACAGAATTTCTTAATCTGTCTTTCGCCCATATCGGCGTTTACCGTCACGCCTTCTTCGCCGCGGAATCTTTCACGCTGAACGGCGCGTGCGCGTTCCACCCGCGCTTTTACTGCGGCGCTCGACTCTTCCTCTTTATCGGAAGCCAGATCCTCGTACTTCACGCTGTCCACTTCCACCTGCAAATCTATCCTGTCCAAAAGGGGACCTGAAATTTTACTGCGGTATCTTCTTATCTGTGCGGAAGTACACGTGCAGGGCTTTTCCGTTGAGCCGTAATTCCCGCACGGACAGGGATTCATACTCGCGCAGAGAATGAAGTCGGCGGGGAACGTTATTGCGCCGCCTGCTCGGGTTACGGTTATTTTCCCATCCTCCAGCGGCTGTCTTAAAGACTCCAACGCGCTTCGGGAATACTCGGGCAGTTCGTCCATAAACAGCACTCCTCGGTGCGCTTTGGAAATTTCGCCCGCCTTGATTTTACTGTTCCCGCCCCCGCAAAGCGACACCGTACTTGCGGTATGGTGAGGCGTTCTGAAAGGACGCAGGGAAACGATTCCCTCCTCGTTCAGCTCGCCCGAAACGGAAAGAACTTTAGTCACTTCCAAAGCTTCTTCGAACGTCATATCGGGCATAATCGTGGGTATACAGCGCGCAAGCATTGTTTTACCCGTACCGGGAGGACCTGACAAAAGAACGTTGTGTCCGCCCGCAACGGCTATTTCCAACGCGCGCTTGGCAACCGCCTGACCGCGCACCAAACTCAGATCGCAATCGTAAAAGGAATTTCTTTTCGCCGTCTCGAAACTGCGCACCTCGACGGGTTGGCACTCCATCTCGCCCGACAAAAATTCGTAAACTTCCCTCAGCGATTTCATTGCGTACACGCTTATGCCTTCTATATAACTCGCCTCGTTCGCGTTGGCATACGGCACTATGAATTTTTTGAAGCCCTTGTTTTTTGCAGAAATAAGCACGGGCAGAATACCCGTAACCGCACGCAAGCCCCCGTCTAACGCAAGCTCGCCCATAAGCACATAGCCGCTTAAATCTGCGCAAAGCTGTTCGCTTGCGACAAGCAGGGAAATTGCAATAGGCAAGTCGTACTGACTGCCCTCTTTTTTGATATCCGCAGGGGCGAGATTGACGGTGATTTTATTTACGGGAAAGCGCAGCGAACTATTGCGGATTGCAGAAAACACGCGCTCTCTGCTTTCCTTTACGGCGGCGTCGGGCAATCCTACCAACTCGTAGGACACCATACCCTTATTTATATCCGTTTCAACTTCTACGGGAACGCCGTCAAGCCCGACAAGCGCATAGCCGTTAACTTTGGATAGCATTCGTATTCCCTCTATTATAATTACCCTAAAATATCCCTCTGATTATAAACGAGTAATTCTAGGCGCGGGGGAATTTTACCGACAGGAGTTTACTGAGCGTAAACGACTTAGGAAAATTTACCCGTAACACCGAAATACGAAGTTTATAATCAGAGAAGATAATTAAAAAGCCCCTGCGCGAACGCGCAGGGGAAGCTTATTTAATTTATCTGATTTCCTGTATCTTAGCCGCCTTACCTGTCAGACCTCTCAGGTAGTAGAGCTTAGCCCTTCTTACCTTACCTTTCTTAACAACCGTAATCGACGCAATCTTGGGCGAATGAACGGGGAACGCTCTTTCCACGCCTACGCCGAAAGAAAGACGGCGAA
>CAYXXB010000096.1:0-4730 GCA_964468955.1 uncultured Clostridia bacterium
ACGAAGACCCTTGGGACAGACTCAGAAATTTAAAGAAATACTTAAAAAAGACGCCTATACAGATGTTGTTGAGAGGACAAAACCTCTTGGGATACAGACATTATGCCGACGATGTCGTCGATAAATTCGTAGATAAATCCATCGAAAACGGCATAGGCGTTATCAGAGTTTTCGACGCATTAAACGATCCGAGAAACCTTGAAGCTTCTATGAAAGCAATTAAAAAGTACGGTGCGGGCGGCAAATGCGTTTGTGAAGCTACAATTTCTTATACTACAAGCCCCGTTCATACGACGGAATATTTTGTTCAGCTTGCTAAAGCGCTCGAAGATATGGGCGCGGATAATATCTGTATAAAGGATATGGCGAATTTGTTGCTTCCTTTTACGGCATACGACGTTGTGAGCAAGCTCAAAGCCGAGCTTCGGCCCGAAACCAAGATTCATTTGCATACGCATAACACTTCGGGTACGGGCGATATGATTAACCTTATGGCGATAAAAGCGGGCGTTGATATTGTTGACTGTGCGCTTTCGCCTCTCGGAAACGGCACGTCTAACCCCGCAACAGAACCTCTTGTGGCAACGTTGAAGGGTACCGAATACGATACGGGCATTGATATGGAAAAGCTTTTGCCGATAGTTAAACACTTTAACGGCGTTGCGGCAAGACTTGAAAAAGACGGCTTCCTTAATCCTAAGGTAAGAAAAGTAGATATAAATACGCTTATATATCAAGTACCCGGAGGTATGCTTTCAAACCTTATGAATCAGTTGAAACAGGCGGGACAGGAAGATAAGCTGATGGAATGTCTTGCGGAAGTACCAGTCGTAAGAAAGGATTGCGGATATCCTCCGCTTGTAACACCTTCCAGTCAGATAGTCGGAACTCAGGCGGTCTGGAACGTGCTTCTCGGCAGATACAAGACGATAACGGCTCAATATAAAGATTTAATGCTCGGCAAATACGGCAAAGTTCCCGGCGACGTTAATCCCGAAATCTTGGCTATGTGTACGAAGAACGGTGAAGAGGTAATAACCTGCCGTCCCGCAGATTTGATTAACGATGAAATGAGCGAGTTGACCGAAAAGGTAAAAGCCGACGGTTTCTATCAAAAGGAAGAAGATGTTCTCTCGTATGCGCTTTTCCCCGAAGTTTCGACAAATTTCTTTCAATGGCGTAAAGCTAAAGATATAAGCGTTGATTCGGCGATGGCTTCAAATCCCAATAAGGTTTATCCTGTTTAAAATAAAGTTAGGCACGGTGAGAGCAAGTTTGCTCTCACCGTGATTTAGAATATGAAAGTTGCGGTAATAGGGGCGGGTGCTTCGGGACTTATGGCGGCGTATGCAGCCGCAAGCAACGGAAACGAAGTAACTGTCTTTGAAAAAAATGAAAAGTGCGGAAAGAAAATTTATATTACGGGTAAGGGGCGCTGTAATTTAACTAACGACGTTTCTCCACAGGATTTTCTATCCAATGTTGTAACAAACGCTAAATTTTTAACGGGTGCAATATATTCTTTTCCGCCGGAACGAACGAAAAATCTTTTTGAAGAAGGCGGGTTAAAGCTTAAAACCGAAAGGGGAAACAGGGTTTTTCCCGCAAGCGACAAGGCGAGTGACGTTACAAAATGTCTTGAAACTTATTGCAAAAATTCGGGTGTTTGCTTTAAATTTAATACAAAAGTTGACAATTTGCAAGTTTTAGATAGTACTGTGTGTGGCATAATCATCAATAATACTACTTTTTTGTTCGATAAAGTTATTGTTTGCACTGGCGGTATAAGTTATCCATCAACAGGTTCAACTGGCGACGGATATGCGTTTGCGAAAAATTGCGGACACAAAATCGTGGAAGCTAGACCTGCGCTTTGCGGTCTAAATCTAAAAGGGAATTATTTTTCTCAGATGCAGGGGTTGGCGTTAAAAAACGTCGCTTTGGCGGTTTATTATAACGGTAAAAAATTGCATTCGCTTTTTGGTGAAGTTCTTTTCACTCATTTCGGAATATCGGGTCCGTTGGTTTTAACCGTTTCAAGCCTTATAAACCGTCTTGATTTGTCAAAAATTAAATTGTCTTTGGATTTAAAACCGGCATTGGACGATGTTGCGCTTGATAAACGAATTTTACGTGATTTCACCGAGAACAGCAACAAAAGTATTGAAAACTGTCTGAAAAATCTTTTGCCTAACGCAATAATAGGTGAAATTCTTACAAGAAGTAAAATAGCTGGTTCAAAGAAGGTCAACAGTGTTTCTAAGGCAGAAAGGGCTGTATTATTGACAAATATTAAGAAGTTTGATATGCTTGTATCGTCGTTGCGCGGTTTTGACGAAGCCATAATAACAAGCGGCGGAGTGAGTGTTAACGACGTTAATCCGAAGACTATGGAAAGCAAAATAATAAACGGACTGTATTTCTGCGGCGAAGTTTTAGACGTCGACGCATTTACTGGCGGTTTTAATCTTCAGATTGCTTTTTCAACCGGCTTTGCCGCAGGCAACAGCATTAAATAAGCAAAAATTGAGAGGTATTATGAAAGCGATAAGAGGTGCGATTACCGTAAGCGAAGACACGCCTGAGCAGATTAAGGAAGCCGTCAAAGAGCTTCTGAATGAAATTACGGCTAAAAATTCATTGAACGTCGGCGAAATAATTTGCATAATGTTTTCTAGTACGCAGGATTTACAGTCGTTTTACCCCGCAAAAGCGGCAAGGGAATGCGGTTTTTCTTCGTGCGCGCTTTATTCTTCAGTAGAACCCGATATTGTATCGTCGCTTAAAAATTGCATAAGAGTGATGCTGTTGGTTGAAGGTGATTTTTCGCCCGTACATGTTTATCTCCGTGAAGCAAAATCGTTGAGAAAGGATATAACTAAGATAATTAATATTGCATTGGACGGCCCTGCCGGCAGCGGTAAAAGCACAGTTTCGAAGATTGTTGCTCAAAGGTTGGGTATTCTGTATCTTGATACCGGTGCGATGTATCGTGCGATTGCGTTGAAATGCGTGCAGAATAACGCCGATTACTGCGACAAAGACGTTGTAAAGGATATAGTAAATAAACTCGATTTGTCAATCGATTATAAGGACGGAAAGCAGATCACTTTGCTTGACGGTGTAGACGTAGGCGAAAAGATACGTACTCCGCAGGTTTCACTGCTTGCTTCCTATGTTTCCGCATACAGTTTCGTTCGCACTAAAATGGTTGAATTACAGAGGCAAATCGCTAAAAAGTTTGCGTGCATACTTGACGGCAGAGATATCGGAACAAACGTCCTGCCGAAATGCGAGTTTAAATTCTTCCTTACGGCTTCCCCCGAAGTCAGAGCGAAAAGGCGGTATGAAGAGAATCTTGCAAAGGGCGGTAACCAAACGTTTGCAGAGGTTTTAAAAGACATAAACGAGCGTGATTTTCAGGACAAAAACAGAGCGGTTGCGCCTTTGAAACAGGCAGACGATGCAATAGTTATCGATACGTCGGAGATGTCGGCTGAACAGGTTGCGGAAGCAATTTTACGCAAAATACAGGAAAAAATCTAAAATTAACGGTTAAATATGAAAGAAAAACCCACAAAACTGCAAAAATTCTTTAATCTTTTACACTTTTGGGAAAGACACTTATTCAGAGTTGTTTTTCCTTATGAGCGTCACGGCAATCTTACGAAATACGATAACGGCCCGCTAATCATTATCGGCAATCATTACAGCGTTCTCGACGTTGTTTATCCCTGTCTTTTGACCGACCGTCCCATTCATTTTATGGCTAAGCAGGAATTGTGGAAGGGCGGACCTATGAAGTGGTTTGCCAACAAATGCGAATGTATTCCCGTTAAACGCGACGGCTCGGACGTGCAGGCAATAAAAACCGCTATGCGCTACCTGAAAAGTGGAGAGGTTGTTAATATATTCCCCGAAGGCACGCGCAACCGTTCGTATGCGGATTTGTTGCCGTTCCATGCGGGGGCGGCTGCGCTTTCTATAAAAATGCAGGCGCCGATCGTGCCGATAGTTCAGATAAAAAAATTGAAAGCCTTTCATAAGTCGCATATAATATACGGCGACCCTATAGAATTTAAACAATTCTATAACAAACGCGTAACTAAAGAGGATATCGAAGAGTGCGATAAACAGCTTCGCGACGCAATAATCAATATGCGCCTTGCGTTTATCGAAAAGTACAATGTCAAGTTCAAGAGCGATAAGGTTTGATATGCAGGTCATAATTGCCAAGAACAGCGGTTTTTGTAGCGGCGTTAAAAACGCTGTGGATACCGCCATGAACGTTCCTACGGAAAATATGTTTATTCTCGGCGAAATAATACATAATGCCGAGGTTGTGGAAGCAATAAGCAAACGCGGAATAAAAGTGGTGGAAAAGCTTGAAGAAATTCCCGATGGGGCTACGGTAATTTTCCGTTCTCACGGCGTTCCGTTGTCCTATTACGGAGAATGTGAAAAACGGCGCATCAAAGTAATAGATTGCACCTGCAAATTTGTCAACCGCACGCAAAATATAGTTAAAAGCGAGTACGAAAAGGGAAATTATATCGTAATCTGCGGTGAACCTACACATCCGGAAGTCATCGGTTTGCAGGGCTGGTGTGATAATTCGGCTCTGGTTATAGACGACGAAAGTCGGGATTTGTCTGAAATTTACGATAAAAACGTAAGCGTAGTGGCGCAAACAACCTTTTCGGTTGAGAAATTTGAAAAAATAATAAAAA
>CAYXXB010000097.1:0-4703 GCA_964468955.1 uncultured Clostridia bacterium
TGATAACTGCCATTTTAATTCCTCCGTTAAACCTCCCCGCAAGCGCAGTTTTTTAGTACGGTTAAAGCGGAATTGAAAAGATTTTTCCGCCACGGACCGTTTGCCTTACAGGTGTGAATTTTTATAGCCTTGATATTTTAGCAGAATTTTCCGCGTTTGTAAAGCAATTTTAAACGCGCCGCAGTTAAAAAAACTGCGGCGCGTCAGCAAATTTTATTTATTTCTGTTTATAAACAATGGTAAATTCGTATTTACCTTCTTTATAACCTTGTTCAAGCTTGCTGCCGTTTACAGTCAAAGTAGCCGTAGTTACGTCGCCTGCTTTAATGGTTACGGTTTTTCCGTCCTGTTCCCAGTTGCCCGTCGTAATACCGCCAACACCGGTTACGGTACCGTCTTTGTTAAACGTAACTTCTGCTTTGCTCATAGTGCCTTCCACAAGAGCCTTCGCCGCATTAGCACCAATCTTGTCTAGTTCTGATGCGTCGTCGGGAAGAACGATTCTTACCTCTTCGTATACATACGTCTTACCGCCCACGTTTGTAGCACAGCCTGCAAGCGTTACCGCCATTACGACTACCGCAAGAATAGTTGCAATCGCCGCAAAAACCTTTTTCATGTTCTTCATAAAACAAAAACTCCTTATAAATTTTTTTCCGAAAGGTATTCTATTACAAAATATAGGTTATGTCAACTATAAAAGCGCATTATTCCTCGCCTTCTATATCCTCGTTCTGATAGAAATCGAAAACTTCCTGCAAAAGGTTATCGTCCTCGATAGGTTCCAACATCTGCTCTTCTTCCTTATAGCGGAAAATAGCAACCTCGTCCTCTGCAATAGCGTCGTTGGGTTCGGCGGCAAGCAAAAGCGCGTACTTTTCCCCTTTGTATTCCGTTACGTCCAAAAGTCTGAATTTTATTACGTTGCCGTTGTCGTCGATAAGCTCAATAGCTTCCTCTTCTTCGGTTTCGTTAAAGTCTTTTTCGTCTGCCATTATAGTAGCTCCTTTATATTATTTTTTATTTTTTAATCTGGAAAGATATCCGTCCAGTATATTCGCCGCGGCGAGGGCGTCCACGTAGTTTTTGCGCTTTTCCCTGCGCATCCCCTCGGAAATAAGAACCTCGTGCGCCATAGTTGTGGTAAAACGCTCGTCCTCGCAGATTATAGGCACGGGACAAACTGTTTTAAACTCTTCCAAAAACTTAGCGGTCTTGCGCGTTTGCAAGGCTTCGCTGCCGTCGAAATTGACGGGCATACCGCATATAACGGTTGTTGCGCCCTTTTCCCTTACGATATCGGCGAGGGCTTGCAAATCGGCTTTGAAATTTTTGCGGAAATACGTACCAGACGGCAATGCGTATGTATTGAACGGGTCGGAAATTGCAACGCCAATGCGCTTATCCCCGATATCGAACGCAACGTATCTTTCCACAAAACTCTCCTTTAAATCAATTTACTTTGTTATTATATCATACCGCCAGAACTTTTACAATCATAATCGCGTGAAATATTTGCACGAAAAACAGTATGCAAAAGCGGGGCGGCAATTGAAATTGCCGCCCCGCTCCTAAGCATAACCGACGTTAGTCTTCGTCGGAAGAGCTTTCGCTCTCACCGCTCATACCGCATTCACCGAGCTTCTGGTCGATGTACTGTTCCGCCTTAGCCATCAAATCTTCCTGATTTTTCTTGACAAGGTTTCTCAGCTTGCAGTTATTGGCAACTAAGAGCGCGCCGCCCGCCATACCTATGGCAAGCCCTAAGATAAACTTTTCCATATATCTCCCCTTGGGTTTAATTTACCCTTGCTAACAGTATGAGAGTATATAAAAAGTATTATGACTGTAAATTTTTTACTTGTAATTTAAGCAGGAAATTTTCGTCCGTGAGCCTCTTTATTACGGCGGAAAGACGTTTATTTTCCTCTTTAAGACTGCTTGCAAGCTCGTCGTAAAGCACGTTTATACGCTCTTCAATCGCTTTTCTGCCCTCTTCGGAAACGCTGTAACCGCATTCTTTCATAAGCCTTTCTATCCTTTCGGGCTGTTTCGCCATTACGTTGCGGTACTTGTTCTGATAGCGGAGCATAAGCTTGTCGTCGCCTTCGGAAAGGTTTAAAACAGCCTTGCGGACGGAAATGCCCTTGCTCTTCTGCGCCAAGATTGCGCGTAAGATTTTGTCCGTTTCCTCCTCGGTGAAGGGCTGAACATCCTCCGCTTTCAAATCCGTACCCGCAAGTATTTTTCTCACTTCATCGTTGTCGGTACTGCGTAAAAGCGCGTAATAATAGTTGCGCACGCTTCCCTTTGCCCTGCCCGAACGCGAAGCGTATTCTTCGAAAATCCTCGTCAGGGTTTTGCCCTGTCCTCTGCCGTTGCACACAAATTTAACCAAACTTTCCGCTTCTTCCTTGGTGTAGCCGTTGATTTTATTCATAACCGCCTCCTGAATTATAAAATTTATTGCTACAGTGTTATTGACATAAATAATTTTTTTAATACATTTAATAACAATATGAGAATTTATTTTTTATCGTCGAGGACGGCGGGGCTGAAACTCGACGGGGCTTACGCGGGAATAATAGACAGCTTCGAGCGGTTTTTCGAAACGGACGGAAACTCCGAGATACTTGCCGAAATTGTTCCCGACGGCAACGCCGAACCTCTCAATTTTTTTATAAACAGAGCGTTTTTTGAAAACCCGCCAGACTTTGCCGACGTTTACCTGACGGGAAATGACGCGGTTATAAGTATTTCCCGCTATAAAAACAAGGAAGACGGAATAAAAGTGATCGCTCAAAAGCGGTTTGCGGGCGGACTTGCCACGCTGATTATGAACGGCGGTACGCCCTGTCTGCTTGTCGAGGGAAAAACAACAGAAAGCTATACTCTGTCGTGCGAGTTTGAAAAAGCCGAACTGACCGAAAGCGCAATTAACGGAAAAAGCGTTTTGCTTGTAGAAGGTGAAAGATGTTTAACCGTAATATCCGACAGTGGAAAACGTGTGTTTTTTAACCCTGCGGAAAGCTGGACCGTCGGGCAACGGCTGGAAATAACGGTCGCGTTCAACACCTGCGCGGGCTGCAAGGCTCATTGCGCTTTCGACTACGACGGTGAAAAAATGACGCTTGTCCAAAGCCGCACGGAGGAAACGCAAACGCCCGCCGAAGAAGTTCTTCACTTTGCGTTTTTCGAAAGCGTTTTAACCCGAGCGGACTGCGCAAAATACCTTTGCGACGAACTTAAACCGAGGGCAAACGATTTGTCGTCCTTCCTCGGCGAATTTGTAGACGTAAGTATTCCGCCCGAAAAATTTTACTTGGAACACCCCGAAATACACGCGCCCGAAAAATACGCGGCGGGGCTTGTATATCCGCGCTCGCGCAACCTTTTCGAAATCAGGTATTTTGCAGTGGAAAAGCAAGACGGACTTATTTCCAACGTTTACGAAATAGAAGATTAAAAAAACAGCGGCGCGCTTCGGTAAAAGAAGCGCGCCGCTTAAATTTTATTTATTATTTATTGTTTTCAACGTATGCAAGCATCATATCGAAAGTCGCTTGCGATATACCGTGTTCCATTTCGCACGCGTCGTAATCCGCATCCTCGCTGTTGACTCCGTGCAATTCCAAAAACTTACGGATAACGCAGTGCTTGCAGTACACTTTCTCCGCGTAATCTTTACCGCCCGCAGTCAGCTGTATGTGCAGTCCGTCCCATTTAATAAACCCCTTGCTTTCAAGCAGTTTAAGCGCTTTCTGAACGGCGGGCTGGGAAACGCCCATTTTACGCGCTACTTCCACCTGATGTACGTATTCCAACTGCTCGGAAAGCAGTAATATTGTCTCTAAATAATCTTCCGCAGACTGATTGTGTTTCATAATTTAATTATACAACGTTTAATAAAAATGTCAAGACTCGTCGTCGCCGGCTAAAAGTCTTTCACGCTCCGCAACGGCAAGAGCTTCCGTCATCTCTTCTATATCGCCCATAATAAAGCTGTCGAGAGAATAAAGGGAAAGACCTATTCTGTGGTCGGTTACTCTGCCCTGCGGGAAATTGTAGGTGCGGATACGTTCCGACCTGTCCCCCCTGCCGACAAGCGATTTGCGGTGTGCGTCCTGCTCGCTGCGATTAATACCGCTGTAATAATCGTACAGGCGCGAACGCAGAACCTTGAACGCCTTGTCCTTGTTTTTAAGCTGGCTACGCTCGTCCTGACAGGTTACGACTATGCCAGTGGGATTGTGCGTAAGCCTTATAGCGGTTTCAGTCTTGTTGACCTTCTGACCGCCAGCACCCGAAGAACGGTAAACGTCTATGCGGACGTCCTCGTCGCGTATTTCAACGTCGACGTCCTCCGCTTCGGGAAGAACTGCAACGGTTGCCGTGGAAGTATGCACTCTGCCCTGCTATTCCGTTTCGGGTACGCGCTGAACGCGGTGAACTCCGCTCTCGAATTTAAGCTGTTTATACGCGTCCTTGCCTGAAATGTTTATAACTATTTCTTTAATACCGCCAAGCTCCGTCGCGTTTTCGTCTACCACTTCGACTTTAAGGCGGTGATGTTCGCAATAGCTCAAATACATTCTGTAAAGCTCTGCGGCAAACAGCGCCGCTTCCTCGCCGCCCGCACCGCCGCGTATTTCCATAATGCAGTTTCTGTCGTCGTTTTTATCCTTGGGCAGAAGCAGAATTTT
>CAYXXB010000098.1:0-4356 GCA_964468955.1 uncultured Clostridia bacterium
CTTGCGTTCTCGCCGTGAAAGAGCATACGGACAAACCCGTTTTTGCCACTATGACGTTTGACGGTACGGGAAGAACGCTTACGGGCTCAACGCCCGAAATTGTTGCGAACACTCTCGAAGGCTTGGGCGTAGAAGCTTTGGGCGTAAATTGCTCGCTTGGACCTAAGGAACTTGAAGATATTGTTAAACGGTTGCTTGCGTGCAGTTCGGTTCCGGTTATGGTTCAGCCCAACAGGGGACTTCCGGAACTTAAAGACGGAAAAACCGTTTATACGCTCGGCGTGGAGGAATTTGACCGTTATATCGGCAAGTTTATAGAAATGGGAGTAAGCGTAGTGGGCGGCTGTTGCGGTACTACGCCGGAATTTATAAAGTCGATAAGCCGTTATAAAGGGCGCAAAGTCAACCGCCCCGAAGTAGTAAAACGCACGGTTATCAACTCCGCGACAAGGGCGGTTGCAATCGAAGGCGTAAAAATCTGCGGGGAAAGGCTGAACCCGACGGGCAAAAAAAAACTAAAAGATGCGTTAGTTGAAGGCAACTTCGATTATTTGGTTGACGAGGCGGTTGTCCAACAGGAAGCGGGGGCGGACGTCCTCGATTTAAACGTGGGGCTTCCGCAGATAGACGAGGCTTCGGCAATGGTGGAAGCGGTAACGAGAATACAGGAATACGTTGACGTTCCGCTGCAAATTGACAGTTCGTCCGCCGAGGCAATCGAAAGGGGTGTGCGCTATTACAACGGCATACCGCTTATCAACAGCGTAAACGGCGACAGTGAAGTGATGGATAAAATTTTCCCTGTAGCAAAGAAATACGGCGCAGTCGTTCTGGGACTTACTATGGATAAAAACGGCGTTCCCAAAACGGCGGAAGAGCGTTTTGAAATCGCAAAGCGCATAATCGCACGTGCCGAAAGCTTTGGCATACCACGCCACAAAATAATGATTGACACCCTCGTTTTAACGGCTTCGGCAGAACAGGCGCTCGTTGCGGAAACGGTAAAGGCGTTAAGGCTTGTCAAAGCTCTCGGGGTTAAGACGGCTCTCGGCGTTTCAAACGTTTCCTTCGGGTTGCCCAACAGGGGGCTTTTGAATAAAACCTTTCTCGCAATGGCAATGACGTGCGGGCTGAATATGCCCATTATGAACCCGCTTGACGGGGAGATGTCGGGTGCGGTAAAGGCGTTTGCCGTGCTTTCCGGCGAGGATGAAAATTCCGAAAATTATATCCAAACGTATAAAGATTTTACGGCAACGGTTACCGCCGTAAAAACGGCGAAGCTTGAGCATATTGCCGTAGCAGACCTTTACGACTGCATAAAAAAGGGCATAAAAAATCAAGCTTTTGAACTTTGCAGAAAAGAGCTTGAAATAGCTGACGTAATGACGGTAGTAAACGACGTTTTAATTAAAGCTCTTGAAGAAGTGGGCAGGGAGTACGATGAGGGGAAACTTTTTCTTCCTCAGCTTGTTGCTTCGGCGGAGGCGGCGAAAAACGCTTTTGAGGTTATAAGTGAAAGGCTGCCGAAGGGTGAAGCGAAAAAGGGCAAAATTGTGCTTACTACGGTCAAGGGCGACGTGCACGATATAGGTAAAAATATTGTAAAAGTCGTTCTTGAATCGTACGGTTACGAAGTTATCGACCTCGGTAAGGATACCCCTTGCGAAAATGTTGTGCAAGCTTATTTAAAGCATAGTCCTAAGGCAATCGGGCTTTCCGCACTAATGACCACCACCGTCAAAGGAATGGAGGAAACGATAACCGCACTAAAAAAAGCAGGTTGCGTTTGCCCGATTTTCGTCGGCGGTGCAGTGCTTAACCAAACTATTGCAAAACAAATCGGCGCAGATTATTACACTAAGGATGCGCTCGGCTTCGTAAAAACGCTTGAAAGAATTTCAGTAAAGCGTTAAAATAATAAAAACTTAATCATTCAATGCGAGTTGCTTATAATAGCAGAAAGTAGGGGAAGTACGGTGAAAATCCGTCGCAACAGTCATTACGGTAAAAGTCCGATTGCCTATCCGTTGAACGTGCGTTACTTTTTCTTGGGCAGTGAAGAAGTTGTGTAACGCGTTATAAACGTGCCCGAATTTTAAGGCACGTATTTTTATTTTCAGGAGGTACTTATGAAAAAATTTTTAACTCTTTTGACTTCGGTTTTAGCTATCATAGCCTGCTGTTTTATCGCCGCATGCGCAGACGAAACAACTCAGCCCGTGGTAATTACTGCTTCGGATTCTTCTTTTGAATATGACGGCAAAACCTTAAATGATTATATGGAATATTTGCAAGAAGATGGAGAACTTACTTTTACTGTCAGTGGAGGTATGGTAACGTCAATTAACGGCAAATCGAATACAACGAACAGTTACTGGATGCTGTACACGAACGATACGGAAAATTCCAACGAGGCGTGGGGCACGTTCGAACATGAGGGGCAAATATACGGCTCGGCAACGCTCGGCGCACAAACCCTCGCCGTAAAGCAAGGTTGCATATATGTATGGGCATATCAAACGTTTTAAATGAAGACGGCTAAAGATGTTGCGCTTATCGGCGTTTTCACTGCACTGCTGATAGGCGGACAATTCGTTTTAAGCGGTATTTCGGGCGTGGAAATAGTAACAGTGCTGCTGTTAAGTTTTTCATACTATTTCGGCATCGTAAGGGGGCTTTTAGTTGCCAATGCGTTTTCGGTTTTGCGGTGCTTTATTTTCGGCTTTTTCCCGAATACCATAATTTTATATGTAATATACTACAACCTTTTCGTAGTTGTTTTCGGACTTTTGGGAAGAAAATTCAAAAGGCAGTTAAACGCAAAAACTCACGTTGCCCTCATTTTAGTAGCGGTGTGTATGACTATATTTTTCACCGCGCTTGACGACCTTGTCACTCCGCTGTACTATGGATTTTCTTCGGGCGCAATGAAGGCTTATGCCGTAGCGTCGCTTGCGGCGGTCGTTCCCCAAACGGTATGCTCAGCTATAACTACGGCGCTCATTCTGCCCGTTTTGCTCCGCATATTTAAGGCTGTAAATTTACGGTAAATTGCAAAATTTTATAACGTGAAATAATTTTTTTAAAACTTTAACAAAAACAGTTGACAATGGTAAATATTGAGCGTATTATATAAACATACCAATTCGATAGGTTAATATGGTTAAAGGAGATTTAAAAATATGGCACGTTACAATACTATACTCGAACTCGTCGGCAACACGCCGTTGGTGGAAGTAAGCAATTACGAAAAGGCATACGGCTTGCAGGCAACAGTGCTTGCCAAGCTCGAATATTTTAACCCCGCAGGTTCTGTAAAAGACAGAATTGCAAAGGCAATGATAGAGGACGCCGAAGCAAACGGTAAGCTCAAAAAGGGCGCTACCATTATTGAGCCTACAAGCGGCAACACCGGCATAGGTCTTGCGGCGGTTGCGGCGGCAAAGGGCTATAAGCTGATTATCACGATGCCCGAAACGATGAGCGTGGAGCGCAGAAATCTTATCAAGGCATACGGCGCGGAAATAGTTTTGACTGAAGGCGCAAAGGGTATGAAGGGGGCGATTGCAAAGGCGCAGGAGCTTGCCGAAACAATACCCAACTCCTTTATCCCCGGTCAGTTCGTCAATCCAGCAAACCCCGCTATACATAAGGCGACCACGGGTCCCGAAATCTGGAAAGATACCGACGGTAAGGTGGATGTTCTCGTTGCCGGCATAGGTACCGGCGGTACGATTACAGGCGTTGGAGAATATTTAAAGAGCAAAAACCCCGCTATAAAGGTAGTCGCGGTAGAGCCGGCAGGCTCGCCCGTTCTTTCCAAAGGCGTTGCGGGCGCGCATAAAATTCAGGGTATAGGCGCGGGGTTTGTTCCGGAAGTTCTCAATACGAAAATTTACGACGAAATTATAACGGTAGAAAATGACGACGCGTTTGCGACGGGTAAGGTGTTCGGCAAAACCGAGGGCATACTCGTCGGTATCTCGTCTGGCGCGGCGCTGTGGGCGGCAACCCAGCTTGCAAAACGCCCCGAAAACCACGGCAAGACGATAGTCGTCGTTTTACCCGACACGGGTGACAGATATCTGTCCACGCCGCTCTTCGCAGAGTAACCGCAGTCAACAAAAACACAATAGAAAGAGCAGACGGAAGTCTGCTCTTTTTTGTCGGTGAACGTTGAAATAACTATTTAAATAAATTCAAGCACGGTTGGGATGTTAAAATAGCGGCTTCCGAAGAGACCGCTATATTTTGTATTTACTTTTATCAAAACACTATATTTTGTGTTTAATTACTTTGTCATGCCTTCCTGAACGGCAACCGCAACTGCAACCGTTGCGCCGACCATAGGGT
>CAYXXB010000099.1:0-4295 GCA_964468955.1 uncultured Clostridia bacterium
TGTTTATTTCACAGCCGATACCTTCGGGGAAAATTCTGGGAATGTTTTCGATAAAGCCGCCGCCCGTGATATGTGCGATTCCCTTAACGTTTACTTTTTCAATCAAAGCAAGTATTGAATTTACGTAAATTTTCGTAGGGGTAAGCAGAACGTCTATAACCTTACCGCCAAGGCGTTCGTCGTATTTTTCAAGCTCGGTTTTGTCCTCGCCGAAAAGCTTTCTTACAAGCGAATAGCCGTTGGAATGAATACCGCTGGACTTAATGCCGATAAGCACGTCGCCCGCCTTGATATCCTTGCCGTTGATGACTTTCTTTCTGTCTACTACGCCTACCGCAAAGCCCGCGATATCGTATTCGCCCTTTGCATAAAAGCCCGGCATTTCCGCAGTTTCACCGCCTATTAACGCCGCACCGCTCTGTCTGCAGCCTTCGGAAATACCCGACACTACGGTTGCTACCGTTTCGGGGGAAAGGCTGCCGGTTGCGAAATAATCAAGGAAAATGAGCGGTTTTGCGCCCTGACAAACGATATCGTTTACGCACATTGCAACCGCGTCTATACCTATCGTATCGTGCTTGTCCGCAATGAAGGCATACTTTAATTTAGTACCTACGCCGTCCGTACCTGCAACGAGAACGGGTTCTTCCATTCCCTTGGGCATAGCAAAGAAGCCGCCGAACGAACCTATATCGCCCAACACCCCTTTGGTATACGTTGACTGCACGTGTTCGCGCATAAGTTTAACTGCCTGATAGCCGCGTTCTACGTCTACGCCGCTGTCTTTGTAGGAAATAGCCATTTAATTTCTCCTTCTCGTAAATTTTAATTTCTTGCGCGAAATCAAAATTTACGATTTTAGGGCGTTGCCCTCTTTTTGCGATATTATAATTGCCCTCAATTATCAGAAATCGCAAAAATTCACCTACCGAGGCGAAAGTTTTCGCAAATTGTGTCGCGCTGCGCAAAAGTGTGATTTTGCTTGCTACATTAATTATATTTAATTTTTGTCCGCTTCGTAACCATCGAGCGGGTAGGGATATTCGCCGTTAAAACAACCGAGGCAAAAACCTCGTTCGGAATCGGAACAGCTCTGAACCAAATCGTCAACAGAAAGATATTTCAAGCTGTCCGCCCCAATGCTCTCACATATCTGCTCTTCGTTTTTATATGCGCCGATAAGTTGCGAATACGTCTGTATATCTATCCCCAAATGACAGGGGTGCTTGACTATGGGCGAACAGATTCTTATATGTACTTCCGTTGCGCCCGCATTTCTCAGCATTTTTACTATCTTGCGCATAGTCGTTCCGCGAACTATCGAATCGTCTATGAGTATTACTCTTTTGCCGACGACGTTGGCTCTGAGCGGGTTCATTTTTACACTTAAACTGTTTTCACGCTGATGTTGGTCGGGCTGGATGAAAGTTCTGCCGACATATCTGTTTTTTGCGAGAGCTTCGATAAACGGTATGCCGCTTTCTTCCGCATAACCGCGGGCGGCGACGTTGCCCGAATCGGGAACGCCCGAAACCAAATCGGCTTCCACGCCGTATTTTCTTGCAAGTATTCTGCCCGCTTCCTTGCGCGCTTTATAAACGCTACAGCCGTCTAATATCGAATCGTGGCGGGCAAAGTAAACGTACTCGAAAATGCACATTTTGCTCTTTTCGGGTATACTTTCCATTTTGTAGGAATGTAAACCCGTGCTATCTATGACTACGATTTCGCCCGGTTCGACGTCGCGCAGATAGTTCGCGCCTACGGCGTCTAGTGCGCACGTTTCGCTTGCAACCACGTAATCGTCTATAACGGTGCCTATACAAAGCGGGCGGATACCGTACGGGTCGCGCACGGCGATAAGCTTGTCCGTGGTCATTACCACGAGCGCATACGAACCCTTGAATTTAGGGCAAGCGCGCATTATTCCTTTGAGGATATCCCCGTCCGAAAGGCTGTTTATCATTACAGCCATTACTTCGGAATCAATAGTTGTCTGGAACACTGCGTTGGAAGCAATGAGTTCTTCGCGCAGTTGTTTTGTGTTTGTGAGATTGCCGTTATGGGCAAGCGCCATTTTTCCGCATTTACCAGTAAACACTACGGGCTGTGCGTTTAAATGCTGGCTTGCACCCGTCGTTGAATAACGGACGTGTCCTATCGCAATATCGCCTTCGGGAAGGGTATCGAGCTTGCCGTTTGAAAACACTTCGGGAACAAGCCCCATATTTTTATAATAAGAAATTTTATCCGCAAAAGCTACGGCAATACCCGCGCTCTCCTGTCCGCGGTGCTGCAATGCGTACAAACCGTAATATGCGGTGTATGCTACTCTTGAGTTTTCCTGCGAGTAAATGCCGAACACGCCGCATTCTTCATGGATTTCGGTCTGGATATCATCCATAATTTTATCTCCGAAACAGGTTTACTCTTTACCTGTCCAACAATACGTACAAAGTTTGCAAGGCTCTATACCGATAGCTTCGATAAGTCCGTCGATAGACTGAAACTCCAAGGATTCGAATTGGAATTTATCGCAAATCGCTTTGCGCATAGCCTTACCGCGTTCGGTGTTGGAATCGGCGTATTCATCCATATGCTTAACGGCTTCTTCGCCCTCCAACTCCATCATAGTACGGCGGGTAATCAAATCCATATCGCCCGAGGAACGGGAGAAATTGAGATATTTACAACCGTACATTATGGGCGGGCAAGCCGAACGCATATGCACTGCTTTCGCCCCGTGTGAATACAGGAAATCTACAGTTTCTTTAAGCTGTGTTCCCCTTACAATCGAGTCGTCTACCAAAAGCAATCTCTTGCCTTCGATAAATTCGTGTACTGGTATTAGTTTCATTTTCGCAACTTTGTTGCGCTCCGTCTGATTGACGGGCATAAAGCTGCGCGACCACGTGGGCGTATATTTGATATAGGGACGGGCGAAAGGAACTTTGCTCTCGTTGGAATAACCTATCGCGTGGGGAGTACCCGAATCGGGGACGCCGCCGACGTAATCAATCCCGTGAACGTCATGCGTTTTAGCGTCGTTGCGGGCGAATATTGCGCCGTTTCTGCAACGCATCACCTCTACGTTTACCCCTTCGTAGCTGGAAGTCGGGTAGCCGTAATACGACCAAAGGAAAGCGCATATGCGCATTTCTTTACCCGCAGGCGAAAGCTGTCTGACGCCGTCCGCGTCTACTTCCACAATCTCCGCGGGACCTAACTCACGCAAATCCGAATAACCGAGCTTTCTGTAGGCAAAGTTTTCGAAGGATACGCAATAGCCTTCGTCGCTCTTGCCTATAAGCACGGGCAGTCTGCCCATTTTATCGCGGGCGGCAATAAGCGTACCCTTGTCGGTTAAAAGCAATATCGAAGCCGTGCCTTCAATCTGCTCCTGAGCATAGCGTATGCCTTCCACGTAGCTGTCTTTGCTGTTTATAAGCGCCGCAACCAATTCGTTGGTATTGACCTTGCTACCCGTCATCGCGTCGAAATAACCGCCGCGGGAAAGCACGTCTTTTAAAATGCTTTCTGTATTGTTTATAATACCTATCGTGCAGATAGCGTACGTTCCGATTTTGGAAACCATTAAAAGCGGCTGGGGGTCCGTATCACTGATACATCCGATTGCCGCATTGCCTTTCATACTCTCTAAAATCTTTTCAAACTTGGTTCTGAAAGGCGTATTTTCTATGTTGTGAATTTCACGCTGTAAACCGATTGACTTGTCGAACGCCGCCATGCCGCCCCTCTTCGTGCCGAGGTGCGAATGATAGTCGGTACCTATAAAAACGTCGAAAACCGCGTTAGTCTTTTTTATTGCGCCGAAAAATCCGCCCATAAATTATTCTCCCGTTAAACGTCTGAATACTTCCTGATATGCGTCTTCAACACCGCCGAGGTCACGGCGGAATCTGTCTTTATCCAAGCTCGTGTGCTTGGTCGTATCCCACGTGCCTGCTTCCCAGAAACGGCAAGTGTCGGGCGAAATTTCATCGGCGAGTACTATCTGTCCCTTAAATCTGCCGAATTCGAGTTTAAAGTCAATCAAATCAATGTTGAGTTGTTTGAAGAACTCTTTCATCGCGTCGTTTACTGCGAAAGCCATTTTTTCGATGGTTTCGATTTCTTCCTTTGTAGCGAGCTTTAAAGCAAGCGCGTGATATGTATTGAGAAGAGGGTCGCCGAGTTCGTCGTTCTTGTATGAAAATTCAATCGTGGGATTTGCGAGAAGCGTGCCTTCCGCAACGCCGTATTTCTTGGAAAAGCTGCCTGCGGCAACGTTTCTT
>CAYXXB010000100.1:0-4268 GCA_964468955.1 uncultured Clostridia bacterium
GCTGAATTTCTTTCATTGGAATACCTCCGAATTGATTTGACAAATTTTTATAAAATCTTTATAATAAAACCACCTTTTTGGAGGCGGTTTATGAAAAAAGTTTTTATGGCTAAAAGTTACCCCCCCCCCGAAAAATTAAGTTATCCACATAAATTTCGGGTTTGGGCGTTTGCCCTGCTTTTTGCTTGCGTTTTTGCATTGGCGGGCTGTGCGAATTCCACAGAGCCGCGGGTCGAGGTTGAAACGGGTACAACTCAAAAATTTTATGATTTGTATGAACCCGTTTCTCAAATTGAAAATATCGACTGCGACCTGTACTATGAATACCACGCCGCAAGGCTTGACGGTGTTTCTGCTGCAGAAAGGGTTACAACCTCGCCGTATGTGCAATTCGGAACTCAAACCGTCGATATGTGGCGAACTTACAAATTGGAAGAACGGCAGAACGGTGCGTTCTGCATTGGCTTCTCCACCTCTTTCAACCCCGTTTATTCGACCGACTACGGTTTAGAACGGTATACTTATACGGCGGCTATAAATTACAATAATTTGCAAGGCGAAACCCTTATATCTACGCTCGCCACACAAGTCGACCGCTCTACCAATACGCGGCAAGATTTTAACGCCGCTTGGGGCGGCTGTTGCTCCGATATAGATTCCACGTATTATTGCACTTGGGTTGTGGACGGTATGCAAACGAAGCACCGCGTCGATTACGCCGGGCAACTCGACCGAATTTGGAATATTCGGCTTTATGTCCTTTTCGTTGATAGCGAAACGACCGTTACTCTGCACGAATATATTTTCCGTGCGAAGTTCCCTTGTTGCCACGACGAAACCGGAAACGAAATATACGACGGCGAGTGGTGTTTTGACCGCTATATATACGAGCGGTATACCTCTCAATCGTACACCCCTCTTGCTTAATCTGTGTATACCGGGCAAACCCACCAACTTTGCAATTTCTTGCTGTTCGGTAGCTTTGAAACGTTCTTTACGATATACGCATACCGCCCGCCGATTTCGTCCTCTTGGTAAAGCACGATAGCGTTTACGGCTGTTAGGTCGACCCCGCTCGGCGTTGGAATTCTTACCTCGATAGCGTTCAAACTGCTATTGTCAACTAAACTATAATTTACGTCGTCCGCTAATATTACAGCGGGCGATAAATTTATATTTTCGTTGAATAGGCTTTGCGGCTCGCTCAAAAAACACATTTTGAGTGGGCTGTCTTTTTTTCCGAAAAGGTTCGGAAACGTGAAGAAGTCCTCTGTGTCCGCGTCGGTCGTTCGGTGTAAAAGGTTGATCTGGTAGTTGAACGATATTGCCTCGCGGTTGTCCTTGTCAAGCCCTATTGTGTACGGGGACGGGAGGTAAATGTCGCTTTCGCTTTCGGTCGGTATTGTAACCGCTTTCGGTAACTGCTGCGCTTGCGCTCGCGTCCAATTCGACTTACTGAAAAGCCGGAACGTGAAAAGGTCTGCGCGTCCCAAAACGTCGACGTATCGGTGCGACTGCTGCGCAAGGTAAGCCTCGCCCTTTTCATTTACGCCCGAAATCTCGGGGTCGATAAAGTCGCCAGCTTTGAAGTTGTCCTCCATGTCCCACTCGAACACGATTCCGTCGTGTAGCGGGAAATATAAAAGCGAAACTATGCACTCGGCGTGGTCGCTCGGCGATTTCGGAATAACCCCGTTTGCTCCCGATCTCTCAATGTCGCTTGACGGGAATAGGTTTTCCGGCGCGACGTACTGCCCGGAGCCGCCCGTGTGGTTGCGCTTGTAGTCCGCAATGAATTTCGTATATGCAAAATTCGGGAGCGTGTATGCCTGCTTGTTGAATATCAACCCTTTTATAAGGTTTTTCCATTTGGTATTACTCAAAAAGCGCGGGCGGTTCGCCTGCGTCGGCTTGGTTGTCGTTAACTCCAAAAAGTCCATAAGCCGAACTTCTCGCCTTATCTTCGACCGCTCGCTTACCTCATAAAAGCGGGGTTCGCTTGGTATGGTAACGATTTTCGATATCTGGTTGAAGTTCTTTGAATATGTTACTTTCTGCATTATTGCGTCGGGGTAATACTCGTTTTCGGTTGCAATCACATAGTACGCCTCGCCGTTTATCGTTACAAGGTCGCCGCTCTCTTTTTCGTTCTCGCTCTCGGCGTATTCTTGCCGTTGATATTCCGTGTTGCCCACTCGTATCAACTGTCCGAAAAGGTTTGCCGTGAACCTTTCGCTGTCGATTATTTTGTCTTGCTGCCCGTAGTATTGTTCGTGGTGCGGGTATTTCTCAAGCGAAGAATTGCGTACAAAGTTTTGTATATCGGGGCGCACCTGCGAAATGCGCAGCTCGTCTTGCGTTCTGTATTTAACGTGAAAAATCAAATCGTTGAACTTCAACTCTTCCGGCTTGGAAAGACCGAATAAACGCCTGCATATCTCTTGCAATGCGTAATAGTACGTTCCGGGGTTCTCTGCGGGCGGCACGTAGCTCAACCCCGCAATCGTATTGTCGCCGAGCTTGTAGTATAGCGCGTTGCCCTTTGCGGGCTTAATGCGCACCGGGTTGTCGCTCGTCAATATCTGGTAGACGCTTTCCTCGAATATGTACTGCAACGCGTCCACGGTCTTGCTGTTATATGTAATATCAAATTCGATAACTTCCAAAATCGGGCGGCTCGTTTTCAGTTCTGCCACGTCGTTAGAAACAAGGTATGTGCTGTCGCTTGTCTTTGCGACGAGCCATTCGTCGATTTCGTTTTGCGGCGAGAATAGGTTTGTAACGTAGCTGTCGTATTGCGTGAAATAGTCCGATAAATTTCGGCTGTTGAAAACCGTTATTTTTCGGCTCGTATCGTCCTTTGTCTTGGTGTCGCCAAGCTGTCGGAACGCCAAAACGAACCGATCCGTTCCGTCCTCCGCAAATTCAAGGTACGGTATCGCGTGCAAATAGTAGCCTATCTGCAGTAATACTTCCCACAAGTTTTTGCCCTCGAATATGGTTTCTTGCATCTGCGCCGTTTTTAAGCGCGTTTCCCAATCGGGCGATAACTTTATAGGGTATCGGCTCGGCAGGTTCTCTATGCCCGTATCGCTATTATTCAAAATCTGCGTATCTATGGTTAGTAACGCTTTTTGTAAAAGCTCGTAGCATGAATATTTCGTGCCTTTCATTAGGAAAGTGCCGCCCTCTGCGTCCTCCGACATATCTTTGCAACTGAAACTTGCTTTTACGTAAACCCCCGTCGCGGGCGTTAAAATCTTGCTGCGCTCCGTGAATGTTACGATAAATACTACGCCGCCCGAGGTTTCGTTTCTTTCCTTAAGGTATGCCGAATTATAGTAATACTCGATCATTCCGCTTTGGT
This sequence comes from uncultured Clostridia bacterium, assembly GCA_964468955.1. Lineage (GTDB taxonomy): Bacteria > Bacillota > Clostridia > Christensenellales > Borkfalkiaceae > Coproplasma. Next base: position 3,368 of record CAYXXB010000100.1, read on the forward strand.
TGGTCGGGTTTGCGTAACACTCTATTTCGTAGATATAACCGTACCCCGCAGCGACTTCTGCTTCGCTTAATGCGGTAGTATTAAATTTAATCGTTTTGTCGCTGTATGAACTGCTTGCGGTTGCAACCGTCGTAAGGTGCGTTCTAAATCTGCTAACTCTGAATACGTTTACACCGTACGCAGCAATAAGTCCGTCGCCCGTTGTCGCCGTTGTGAACGCTGCCGTTTGACCGTCGCTGTAATATAAGTCGTCGTCTTTGGCGGGTATCGAAGTAGCCCCGGAATACCGCTCTAAAATCAAACTTCTTTCTCCGCTCAACTTCTCCCCGTACAGCGTTTTTGTGCGGTAAATTCGGGTAACGGTATTCATTTCGAATAGGTCGGTAAATATTCCGTTTTCGTAACAACCTTTACAAATCAAGCGCGGGACGTCGATATTTATCTCGTGCGCCTGCGTCGCGTTAAGGTTTTGAAGAAGTCCTTTTATCTTCTGTAAACTACTTGCCTCCCAAACGTAAGCATAACTGTTTATAAATTTGTAGGTGCTTCCGTCGATCGTGTTTACGTTCTTTTCGCAAGTTTCGCAGGCGACCTCGCTGTGACTGCCGCCGCCCTGCGGTGCGCTTACGCCGTTTTGACCGAGAATTGAACTATCTTCTTTTATGGTCTTATAGTTCAAATCTACGTCCTGCAACTCGTATGTAAGGGCTATGTTGTCAACGTGCATATTTTGCGCCACGGCGGACGCTTCGATTAGGTTCACGCGGTGTGTGCAAATCTCGGGGCAGCCCTCGTACTCCTCCACGTCGTCGTGTTCGACTACTAAATCCCATTTGCGGGGTTCGTCGGTGTAGTCCTCTTTTCCGTAGCGTTCAAGCCGGAACTTCGTTTTCGGCGGGAA
>CAYXXB010000101.1:0-4094 GCA_964468955.1 uncultured Clostridia bacterium
GGCTTGAAAGCAAGGGTTTTAAGTAACTTTACGCTTCATCCCAATACGCACTTTTCTTAACGCGCTTGACTATTATATAATTTTCTTTCGGCGATTGTCAACTGTTTAAAAACATTTTTTGCACGAAAAACGCGTGTTTTTGCCCGAAATTGCCCCGAAAAGTCCCTTTTTTGCTTCATTTTCGGCGTTGCGTCCTCACGATTGTGTTTTATATCGGCTTGCACCACAATATATTGACGGTTTGCCGCAATTCTAACCCTTTTTCGCCTTATATTGCGGGTTCGTTTTATCACAAAATTTATGTATAATATTTTCTTATATATAATTCAAAATGTTATATAACACCGTTTTTGTTAATTTTTAACGCTAATTTTTGTGATTTCTTTGCATTATTGTTAATAATAACCCGAAAAACTTAAACTTGTCAAAACAGACAAATTTGCTTTTAGGTCTTGAAACAAAGCTTATTATATAATATAATGTAAAAGGAAAGCGGCAAGAAAGCCGTTTGATAAAGGGGAAAATTTAATATGGGAATTACGGCAAAAGACATTAAGAACATTGCCATAATCGGACACAGCGGCGAGGGTAAAACCACGCTTTGCGAAGCTATGCTGTTCAACGGCGGCGTTATAGACCGTATGGGCACGGTTGAAAGCGGCACGACCGTTATGGACTTTGACGAAGCGGAAAAGGCGAAAAAGCTTTCCGTCTACCTCTCGGTTGCGCATCTTGAATGGAAGGGCAAAAAGCTGAACATTTTCGACCTTCCCGGTTTTTACGATTTCGAGGGCGAACGGCACGAAGGGCTGGCGGCTTGCAGCGGCGCTGTACTCGTAATAGGCGCAAACGGCGTTCTGCCGATCGGCGCGGAAAGCGTCGTTGACTACTGTTTAAAATTGGGCAAACCGCTGATTATTTTTATCAACGGTATGGACAAGGCGAACGCGGACTACACCGCGACGGTAGCCGCGCTTAAAGAAAAGTATGCGGGCAAACTTGCGCCTATTCAGATTCCTATAATGGAAAACGGAAAGATGACGGGCTATATCAACTCCATTCAGGAAAAGGCTTACGAATTTTCCACGAGCGGACCGAAGGAAATACCCGTACCCCCTTCGTTTAACGACGAGATGACCGCAATGCAGTTTTCACTTATGGAATCCGCCGCCGAAAACGACGACGCTTTGCTTGACAAATACTTCGAGGACGGCAAGCTTTCCAAGGCGGAAACAATTCACGGCATACGTATGGGCATTGCGACGGGCAACGTTATCCCCGTTATGGCGGGCAGTGCGATTAACAACAGGGGCGTTATCAACCTGCTGGACGAAATCGTAACCTATATGCCCAACGCTATCGAACGAATAAATACGCTCGCAACCGACCTTGCCGCAGACGAAATAGTCAATATCGAATGTAACGAAAACGGAAAATTAGCCGCGCGCGTGTTCAAGACGGTGTACGATTCCTATACTGGCAAGCTCAATTATATTAAGGTTTACAGGGGCAAACTCAAATCGGGCGACGTCGTTTACAACTCTGCGACGGGCAAGGAAGAGCGCATTGGTCAGATTTTTACGTTGAGCGGAAAAAAGACAGAACTTGTAAATGAACTCACGGCAGGCGACGTGGGTGCGGTGAACAAGCTTGACGGCACGGACACCAACCACACCCTTTGCGCCGTCGGCACGAATATATCGTTCGACCCTATCCGCTTTCCCAAGCCCTCGCTTTCTATGGCGATAAGCGCGGCGGTCAAGGGCGACGAGGAAAAGATTTATTCCGGTCTTAATAAAATGCGGGAAGAAGATTACGCGTTCTCTCTACAAAAGAACACCGAAACGGGCGAACTGATTATAAGCGGACAGGGCGAAACGCATATCGAGCTGATTGCCGCAAAGCTTAAAAACCGCTACGGAATTAACACAGTGCTTACCAAACCCAGAATACCCTACCGCGAGACGATTAAAACTGTTGCTACCGCAGAGGGCAAGCACAAGAAGCAGTCCGGCGGTCACGGTCAGTACGGACATTGCAAAGTGCGCTTCGAGCCGTTCGACGGCGATTTCGCGTTCGGCGACGAGGTTGTCGGCGGTGCAGTACCCAAACAGTACATTCCCGCCGTAGAAAAGGGATTGAGAGAATGTCTCGGGCGCGGAGTGCTTGCGGGCTATCCCGTTACTGGCGTTAAAGCCGTGCTGTTCGACGGAAGCTACCACGACGTAGACTCTTCCGAAATGGCGTTCAAAGCGGCGGCGGCTCTGGCTTTCCGCGAGGGAATTAAAAACGCTTCACCCGTGCTGCTCGAACCAATCGTAAAAGTTAAGACGTTAGTACCCAACGAATACTTGGGCGCGGTTATGGGCGACATATCCAAACGGCGCGGAAGAATTTCGGACAGCGCACCCGACGGCGAATTCACCACCATTATTGCGGAAGTACCGCTTGCGGAAACTTCCACCTACTCCACCGACCTGCGCGGCTTAACGCGAGGAAGGGGCAAATTCACCACGGAATTTTTGCGCTACGAGGAACTCCCCTCCGCCATCGCCGAAAAGGTCATTGCGGAAAATAAAGAATAATATATAATAAGGAAAGGCGCAACGGCATTGCCGTTGCGCCTTTATATTATGTCCGCACCGAAAGAATATAATTAAAGAAGAGGTACGGTGCGTCGTAATATCAATAAAAATAATTACTCTGTTTATGTATACCATTTGGTATATATATCATATAATATCATACCACTTGGTATAATGTCAAGTAAATTATTCCGATTGGTATAAAATTATTTTATGAGTAATTATAAGGCAACCCTTGCCAAAAATCTAAAAGACTTGATGGGCAAAATGACCATAAGCGAACTTTCGAGAAAAGTTGATATACCTCAACCCACTCTTTCGCGCTATCTTTCTTGTCAGCGGGAAATAACACTTGAAAATTTAATTAAACTTGCAAACTTTTTCAACGAAGATATTGATATTTTGATTGGCAGAAAAGATTATTAAAAATAAAGCGCAACGGCGATGCCGTTGCGCCATATATTATGTTCGCACCGAAAGAATATAATTAAAGAAGAGGTAACGGTGCGTCGTAATATCAAACTTTACTTATAATTATATCGAAACATGTTATACTAAGTATTATATTATACTACTTTATATGATTTGTCAAGCAAAAGTAGTATTATGTGTTATTCTTTTTAAGAGGCAATTATGAGACCACTGAAAGAAAAAATATGTATAACAATTGATGCCGACTTATTAGCAAAACTAAAAGTAGCAGCTGAAAAAGACGAACGCTCGCTTTCGCAATATATAAATATGGTATTGCGCAAGCATATAAAAGAAATCAACGAAGACTACCAATAAAAAAAGCGGTGTGCATTACGCACCGCTTTTTTTATGCGATCACAAATCGAACTCCACTATACCGCTATCCGTGCGGTAAAGCGCGCCGATAATGCGCACACCATTCGTCGGATTAAGTGATTTTTGGATTTTATCAACGCTTTGTTTTATGTTCAGAATACTTGCCCTGACGGCGTCCGGCTCCATTCCTATTGCGTTTCTGATTTCGTCGGTAATAAAGCTGACGAACCCGCTGTTCGATTTTACAGCCGCGCCCACCGCACCGCAGAGCGTATGCCCGAGTACGACCACGAGTTTACAGCCGAGGTGTTCCGCTGCGTATTCGATACTGCCGAGCGCGTGATTGTCTATAACGTTGCCCGCAACGCGCACGACGAACAATTCGCCTATACCTGCGGAAAAAATGTATTCGGGAATAACCCTCGAATCCGAACAGCTTACAATTACAGCATAAGGCTTCTGCCCGTCCTTGCTTGTGGCTAACCGTATTTCGGGTGAAATATCTCCGTTCCCCGTCTTGCTATTTATGTACGCTTCGTTGCCCTTTTTTAAACGCGCTAAAGCTTCGGAAGCCGATACGTATTCTTCTTTCATGAAAATTATCCTTTTAAAATTATTGCCCGAGGTTTCGCCTCGGGCAATATACTTAATTTAAATTTATTATAAACCCTTGTTGGCATTCATATAATCTATGATGTTTTGCAAACCGTCTTCAAATTG
>CAYXXB010000102.1:0-3795 GCA_964468955.1 uncultured Clostridia bacterium
AGAAGCCCTGAATCTGCAGACAGTGTAAGTCCATAGTAAGAACTCTGTCCGCGCCCGCGCTCGTTAAAAGATTTGCTACGAGCTTTGCGGTGATAGGTTCGCGTGAGCGTGCTTTTCTGTCCTGACGGGCATAACCGAAATAAGGAATAACCGCGGTAATTCTGCCTGCCGAAGCCCTTCTTGCCGCATCAATCATTATAAGCAGTTCCATAAGATTGTTGTTTACGGGATAGCTTGTAGACTGAATGAGGAATACGTCTTTGCCGCGAACGGTTTCGTCGAAGCGGACGTAAATTTCGCCGTCGGAGAAGTGGGTTACTTCCATTTCGCCGAGAGTTGTGTTAAGCTTAGCCGCGATTTTTTCAGCCAAAGGTCTGTTGGAGTTGCCGGAAAAAATCTTGATTTCGTTGCCGTGGTTAATCATTAGGTTTTATTGCCTCCGATTTCATTAGTATTTTTACGCATCGGTTTTTCCGCCGACGCGCCTACTTTCAACTTACAATTGCCTTCCCTTTAAGTCGGCATTTATTATTTTACTGTGTATGCGCCGTAAAGTCAACCGATAGCAAAAATGAAAAAATTTTCAATGCAAAATGTTAATAACTAACTTTACACGAAATTTGTTATAATCCGCGTGAGCTTTTTACTTCTTTTCTCTTATGCGCATAGAGGAGAAAAATTCGGAAAGAATTGCCGCGCACTCTTCCTTCATCACTCCGCCTTCCACCTCTACGGTGTGGTTCAAAAGATTTGCGTTAGCTATCTCCTGCGTGAGAGACCTGCCCTTATCCTCGGGCGCGCCGAAATAAATTTTTTTGATGCGCGCGTTGAGAGCCGCCCCCATACACATAGGACAGGGTTCCAACGTGACGTACAATTCACATTCGGGAATACGCCAGCTCTTTAATTTTTTACATGCTTTTTCAATAGCTTCGATTTCCGCGTGAGCCGTGGCTACCTGCCTTTTGGTCCTGCGGTTATGTCCGCGCGCAATCACCTTGCCGTCGCATACCACCACCGCGCCGATAGGCACTTCGCCTTCGTCAAACGCTTTTTGAGCGCATCTGAGCGCCGCCTTCATAAATTTGTTTTTCATAGCTTTTCGTAAAATCTCTTAAAATATTTTTACATTCTTTTATGTCTGAAAGTCGGGATATAGGGTGAACGAGTTCTTCGTTTCCGCACTCCACCGTGTAGGCGGGTATGCCTAATTTTTGTATGCACCAATCCTTGTATCCGCCCGCGCTTCCCGTGATTTTCTTTACAGCATATCCCGTAGTCTGCGCTATAATTTCCGCTCCCCTGATATCGCCCGAACCGCCGTACTCCCAATATATCTCCCCGCCTTTGGTGTGAAAGCTTAAAGTGACGAAAGGTTTTACGCGCTTTGTGAATTTAACCAAAGCGGAAGTTTCGCACTCCGAAACGGGATAATCGCCGATGCAGTTTTCGCTTCCGCGGGTGCGTGTGTTTTGCGAACCCGTTCCCCAATCCGCGTCGAAATTGCAGTTGATATCCACGCCGCGCGCGTTGGCTTTCCACAGCTTATCCCGCGTTTGGGAAATAGCAGCGCCGTCGGGATTTGCGAGCGGAATTATCCAGCCGCCGCAATGCACTTTCCGCTTTATATGACAGAGGGCAAGCTTTGCCGTAATCCACTCCCTGCCGTGAACGGCGTACACCGCGATAAACTGATTGCGGTATTCGCTGCCGACGTGGAAAGCGTAAATTTCGCGCCCTTCGAACGAATAGCCTATAACGCATTTTTTGCCGTTATATCTTTGGTAGAAACGGGTAACTTCGTCGTAAATCATACTTATATAATATGATTTTGACCGCGGGATATTACGGGGTTATTTGTGGTAATCGCTATTAGCGTTTATCATAAACGCGCGATAAATCTGCTCCGCCAATATAACGCGCATAAGCTGGTGCGGAAACGTCATATCCGAAAAGGAAAGCTTGAAGTCGGCATTGCTTTTTACAGTCTGAGCCAAGCCCTCGGAAGAACCTATAATAAAGGTAATTTCCTCACCCTTATCGCACAGGGTTTTAATGCGGGAAGCGAGCGAAGTACTCGACAGTTTTTCACCTTCTATACACAGCGCTATTTTATATCCCTTTGCCGCACGGAGTATTCTTTCCCCCTCTTCCGCAAGCGTTTTACATTCCGCTATTTCAACCACGCTGAACGAACAGAAACGGGAAAGCCTCTTGGCGTATTCTTCCACCGCCGAACGGTAGAACTGCTCTTTAATTTTGCCCACGCAAACAATATTCACTTTTATCATACGAACAGATTAACCACCCACATAATAAGCATTACGGCAATACCTACGGACGCGCCTATAAAGAATTTTTTAACCCCGCCTTCTCCACGCTTTTTGAGTTCGTTTTTATCAAGGACAAGCCATATTACCGCCCCAATCAGGCTTAAAGCGGATAAAATTGTTATTGCAATTTTCACCACTAACGGCATAACAAGCTCGCCCGTGGCAACGTCCGTACACCCGCAAGCGCAAAGAATTATTATAAGCGCATTGTTGATAAAATGAATGACAACCGAAGGCGCGACCGAGCGTGAACGGACGGCTAAAAGCGCGAACAGACAGCCGCATATAAACTGATAAACAGTCTGTTCCACCGAGCCGTGATAAAGCGAAAAGCAAAGCCCGACCAATAAAACCGACTGTACGGAACCCGTCCGGTCCTCGGAGCTATTGAGGATTATTCCGCGGAATAAAACCTCCTCCGCCAATGCGGGAATTACGGCTATAACTATAAGTGCGGGAACGACGTTCCACCCCGTGAAATCTGGAAGAATATTTTCTTTTCGTTTGTAGCCCATAAGCTCGAAAAGCTTAACCAGCAAATCGTTGAGCGAACTCAGCGAAAACAACAACCCGAATATAAGCAGTATACCTATAAGATAGTACTTTGGTTTTGTTCTAATAGGAAGCAGTCTTTTTACCGGCTGACGTGTAAAACGGAAAAATATTAAAGAGGTTGAAATTATCGCCAAGGGTGAAGCGAGCAGAAGAATATACTTTCCCGCGTCCGCCTCGCCGAGAGAGCATAAGGCTATTATAACCGAAGCTATCAGCGAAATAAAAAGGTATATTATTACGTTTACCGAAAAAGCCGCACCGCCTAAAAAGGGTGAAAGCGGTCTTACGCTTTTTTCTTCCGAAATATTTTCTTCCATACAACGATTATAACTTATCTGGCGGCATAAAGTAAACCGTTTAAAAGGAATTGTGGCTAAATCGTTTTACATTGCGCAAAAAATATTATAAAATGCACTTATGAGAGTAATAGACACAAAAGAAATTGCAGACAAAGTTTACGCTATGGCGCTGCGGGCGGGCGTCAGCCTTACCCCCTCCTGCAAAGCGGCTTTGGCAAAAGCGGAAGAAAACGAAAGCGGCGAAGCGGCAAAGTTCGCCCTCGGCACGCTTATTGATAACTGCACCCTTGCGGAAAGCGAAAACCTTCCCGTATGTCAGGACACGGGCATGGCGGTGGTTATGCTCGAAATCGGGCAGGAAGTTTTTCTTACCGGCGAACCGCTGAATATAGCTGTAAACGGCGCGGTTAAGAAGGCTTACGAGGACGGTTATTTCCGCAAATCGATATGCGACCCCATTACCCGTCAAAACACTGGCGATAACACTCCCGCCGCCATTCATACGGACATATGCGAGGGTGAACGGGTTAAAATTACGTTTTTACCCAAGGGTTTCGGCAGTGAAAATATGAGCGCTATGTATATGCTCAAACCCGCTCAGGGCGTTG
>CAYXXB010000103.1:0-3650 GCA_964468955.1 uncultured Clostridia bacterium
CATAAATTTAATTAAACGCTAACACTTCAAAATTTTTAAGCTCGTACTCGCGAGCTTTGCCGCGCTGGTAGTTCGGCGAGAGTATCTCGAGCTCTGCTTTTATCTCGCAGCCGATTATTATTTCGTCTATCAGACGTCGGCTAAGCGTCATCGGAACGAGAACGTGCACGTTCTTTTCGTAGTTCGGCGTAATCAGATTAAACTCGAACGCCGCCCGGCGGTTGCGGTTTATCCAACGCGGACACGGTTTCACCGTTCCCACGTCCCCGCGGACGGTGCGATATATCTCTGCTTCCGCACTGTTCTTTGCTCTGAGCTTCTCAACGTGCGCCCTGTTCATCACAACATAACCGCAGGTACGCCTGCTTTTATCATTTCTTCGAAAATTAGCAACGTAGCCTTAACGTCCTCGAGCGCGTCGTGCGCTTTGAATTTATAACCGTAATAACCCGCTGCCGTCGCAAGCTTCTGCCAACGATAGCTCTGATGATACTCGCTCCATTCCCCATAAACTTCAGCAAACATTATCATCGGGTCTATCCAAGCTGTTACGGGCTCCGCACCGTAAACAAGCCGTAAAACAGAGCGCTCGAAGTCGGCATTATAGGCAATAACTGCCGCCGCACCTTCGATAAGTTCTAACAGCTTAGGCAAATAACCCTCGCGGAACGTCGGGCAGTCTGCGACCATTTCGGGGCTTATTCCGTGAACCGCCTGCGCCTGTTCCCAGCTTGTCGCGCGTTCCGGACGACAATACTCTGAAAGCAATATTTCGCCTTTTTCGTTAATTGCCGAAACCTGCAATACTTCCCCGTCATCTTCCGGGAAACCTGTTGTTTCAAAGTCGAGTACTATATAACCACTCTTTTCCATAAATTCACCCATTCCTTTACCCGCTCTCTCTTTGAGGGCGGGGTTTGTTAATATCGATTTATCGATATATTATCATTGATTTGTCGATATGTCAATCGGTAAATCGATAATTATGTTAAAATTTTTTTATGAAGAATCATTTTTCACAAAATTTGCACGATTTAAGACAAGAGAAAGGGATTTCGCAATATAAATTGGCGTTAGAATTGAACTATACTCAGAGCAATATTTCAGAATGGGAAAAAGGTTCAGTCGAGCCAAAAGCTACGGCTTTAATTTGTTTAGCAAATTATTTCGGTGTAACTACCGATTACCTACTCGGATTAGAGGACGACTTCGGCACGCGAACCACCCACACCGCAGCACCGATGAGCAACGAATACACTTTGGAAGAAAAAAAATTTATTGAGGATTTGCGCACGCTCACGCCGGGAATGCGCGATATTTTACGCACAACGTTATCGGCAATGATGAGCGACAAAAGAGAAAAAGTATGATGAATTTTTTAACCACAACCACCGAAGCACTTGAAAATACAAACAATATATGGTTTGGCATAGTTATTGGTATTATATCAATCGTTGTAACTCTTGTTTTTTTCGTCTTTATTCCTATTTTAATTTTCCGTTCCCGACATAAACGTGATGACGACTATATCAAATTCGAAAAGACAAGGTCAAAAAAGACCTCAAAGCAATACTCAACACCTGCAACGCAACGATATTCAACTTCCGCGCCAGTAGCGGAACAATACACCCCCTCTATGAAAGAACAACCCACTACTTCAGAACAGGAAGATAGTGAGGATTACGAAAGCAATTCAGGTGGATTTTTTAGATTTTTTATCAAATTATTATTGATTATCGGCATAATAATTTTCGGACTTGTGAATTACCGAGTACTAAGTTTAAATAACGGATTCAGCCAAAACGAAATCAGTGGTAATATGACTCTGAAGGAAGCCGTTCTAACGCTAACCGGTATATCTAAAATCGAGTATTACGATACTGCACCGTTCCCCTTCAATTCGGAATCCCGTAGCCTTTACATAGAAACGAGCCAAAAGAACTATTTATTAACTGTCAGCCAATCGGAAATAGACGCATTGAATATTGTTGGAATATTCTCAAGCAAAGTTAAACCGCAAAAAATTACCCCCGTTCCTTTTTACGTGGAAATAATTGTTGGAATCGTTGTTTTGGCACTACCTTTCGGCAAACGAAATAATCGTCAAGAATAATCTTTTGTATTTTTTAAATAAAAATAGCCGCTTTTTTTTACAAAAAAGTGGCTAAGTTTTTATGATTTTTTTATGTTAAAATTACCCTCACTTTACATATGGACGGGTAATTTTATGATTTCACTACCGAATGAAGACTTCGAGCAATTAAAACTGATATTCACGAAGCTTGGCGTTATCTTACAGCACGCCGATTATTCCGTCGAAGAACAAGCTTTAATTGCACGACAAGAAAGAATGATTGCGCCGCTCAGAACTGCGGAAAAAACGCAATTTACTACGCCTCAATTTGCGCATATCGAAGAAGGAAGTGACGATATGCAGAAATTAAAATTCGGCGCCGGGAGCATAACCCGCCGCCAAACCACAAGAAAAGACGGAACTATAAGGAGGTTTTACGAAGGAAGAATTTACAGAAACGGCAAACAGGTTTCCGTTTACGGCACCACTCAAGCCGAATGCTTGGCAAAGCTTAAAGAGCTTCGCGATGAAATCGAGAAGGAAAAACGGCAATACGCAAAGCTTCGGAAGTCCGTACCGAACGCCTTCGAAAACAAATGCGTTTTCAGAACGTACGGCGAATGGCTGGACGAATGGGTTAAACAGTTCAAAGAAGGCAAGCTTCGCGAAGATTACTATGAAGAATTTGTGAGGAAGGTCGCTACTATTAAAGAAGCGCTCGGCGGACTTCAACTTAAAAAAATTGAACCGCTGGAACTACTTCGTTATTTAAACTCGCTTCCGAGGTCTAATTCAACCGTCAAAAAGTACGATATTATAAACGGTAGCTTACAAAAAGCCGAAGACTTCGGAATTATAAAGCATAACCCTTGCAAAGCGATTGAACGCCCGACCTACGACGCGCAGAAACGGCGTGCCTTCGAGCTTGAAGAACAAACAGCTATTCTCTCCACTCTGAACGAGCGGTATTCAAAGGCTTTTTTCTTCATTTGTTGTACGGGGTTGAGAATAGGCGAATTTTTGGCTTTGGAACAGCGCGACGTTGACTTTCAAAACCACTATATCAAAGTAGATTCAAGTAGGAGCTTAAAGACCGGTAAGGATAAGGAAACAAAGACCGTTGCGGGCGTTCGGAAAGTTTATTTTGCCGATGAGCTTTTCGAAGTATTCGAAATAACCAAGCTCGGCACGTTCACTTATAACGGAATAAAAAAAGCTTTTAAACAGGCGTATGAAAAACTCGGCATAGAGGGCGTATCTGCCACGCACAGTTGCCGGCACACTTTTTCCTCTATGCTCTACGCGGTCAAGGTATCTGATAAAGTAATACAAAAACTTTGCGGACACGCCGACGTTGCAACCACGATGAAAACGTACACCCATATATTAATGAAAGGCGAAAGCCCCCTACTCGATTATATCCGAAAGCTGAAAAGTACCCTTATTAATACCCTTACTTTGGAATAAATTTTTAAAAACGGCGCGAAAAAAGCCCGATTTTCGTGCGAAAAGCGGGCTTTTTGGTGCACCATTCCGAACGTAAGTCGAACACCCTGACTTGCGTTCTTTTATTTGT
>CAYXXB010000104.1:0-3490 GCA_964468955.1 uncultured Clostridia bacterium
GCGCGAAAGCAAGAAATATTTTATAGAGATAAAGGAAAAGGCGTAACGCCTTTTCCTTTTGTTACTACTCCGATTATAAGCTTCGCATTTCGGCGTTGCGTTCCGTGCCGCCTAAGTCGTGTACGTCTGTGTACACTCCTGTCGTCGGTACTCACGCTCCTTGTCTTGCTCGCTTCTAATCGGAGTGATGAGCTAACATGATTGTATGAAAGACTTTTTAACAGTTGCAAAAATTTTAAAACCGCAGGGTATACGCGGCGAAATCAAAGTTATGACTTATACGGACTCTCCCGAGGATTTACAGTCGTTCGACAGGGTATATGTAGGGGGTAACTGCTATAAAATGCTTAAAGTGCGCCCGCAAAACGGCGATTGTGCCTTTATCACCCTTTTGGGAATTGCGGACAGGAACGCCGCCGAAACGCTTCGCGGATACGACGTGGAAGTGGACAGAATCGACGCGCCTGCCCTCCCCGAAGGCACGTACTATATAGTGGACGTAATAGGTTGTAAGGTGATTGACGAAAACGGTGAAGAGCTGGGTATTGTCAAGACGATAACGCCCGCCCGCACCGACGTTTACGAATACGAAAAACCCGACGGCAAGGTTGTTGTTTTCGCGGCGGTGGACGGGGTAATTCTTTCTACCGACGTCGAGGCAAAAACGCTTACGGTGGACAGGGCTAAGCTTTCGGAGGTTGCGATAGACGACTGATGAAAATAACTGTTCTCACGCTATTTCCCGAAATGTTCGCGCCGCTTAAGCAAAGCATAATAGGCAGAGCGACGGAAAACGGCAAACTGCAAATCGAAGTGGTGAACATACGCGACTATGCCGAAAACAAGCACAAAAAGTGCGACGATTATCCGTTCGGCGGGGGCGCGGGTATGGTCATGATGCCTCAGCCCATAGACGCGGCGGTACAAGCCGTTGACCCCGAAAGAAAGGCGAGAAGAATTTACACCTCGCCCAAGGGCGCTACGTTCACTCAGCAAAAAGCGTTCTCTTTATTGGAGTACGAACACATCGTTATACTGTGCGGGCATTACGAAGGCGTTGACCAGCGCATACTCGATCTGGAGTTTGACGAGGATATATCTATCGGCGATTACGTTTTAACGGGCGGTGAATTGCCCGCTATGGTCATTTGCGATTGCGTTGCCCGCTACGTGGACGGAGTTATCAGCGGCGGGTCGCTTGTGGACGAGAGCTTTTCGGACGGACTGCTTGAATATCCGCAGTACACCCGTCCCGCAGAATACCGCGGACTTTCCGTTCCGCAGGTTCTGCTTTCAGGCAACCACTCGGACGTTGACAAATGGCGCAGGGAGCAGAGCGAAAAACTCACCGCGGAACGCCGCCCCGATATATTGAAAAAGTAATATTACGATTTCCCGAGAAAGGATTTACAATGAAATTGCTACAATGGTTTCCCGGTCATATGACAAAAGCCGTCAGAATGATGGAAGAAAACGCCGCCGTTTGCGACGGCATTATTTACGTGCTTGACGCGCGTTGTCCCGCCGCTTCGTATAACCCCGACTTGCAAAAAATATTCGGTTCAAAGCCAGTGTTATACGTTCTGAATAAAGCCGATTTGGCGGACGAAAATGTTGATTTGTTCGTCAAATATTTGCGCGATAACGGGCGGGAATGTATTAAGATAAACGCCGCAGACAGCCGTTCAAAACGCAATATTACGGGGGCAATCGACAATTTAACGCGTGAAAAGCGCGAAAAGAACGCCGCAAAAGGCTTTACTAAAACTTTCCGCTTTATGGTGTGCGGAGTTCCTAACACAGGTAAGAGTACGGTTATAAACCTGCTTGCGGGAAGCGCGCGCACACAGACTGGAAACAAGGCGGGCGTAACCCGAGGCAAACAGTGGATAAGGCTTCCCGCCTGCGAACTTCTAGATACTCCCGGTACAACGCCTCCGTCGTTCGTCAATCAACAGCTTGCGGTGCGTCTTGCGTACGTAGGCAGTCTTAACGACGACATACTCGATATGGACGATATAGCGCTTGCGCTTTTGCAAGAGCTTTGGGAAAAATATCCCGAAAATCTTACCGAGCGTTACGGCATAAAGGGCGGGACTCCTCTCGAAATGTTAAACGCCGTATGCGCCCGCAGAGGGTTTGTTTTGCGGGGCAACGACTTCGATTACGAGCGCGGCGAACGCGCTTTGATAGACGATTTCAGAAAGGGTAGAATAGGTAGAATTACGCTGGACGAGCTTTCCGATATGTCGGTTTTCGGGTGCTGAATTATGAGAATTTACGATGCGGAAAAAAAGCTTGCAATAGAGCGGGAGCTTGTTGCAAGCGGGTATAAATACATATGCGGAGTAGACGAAGTGGGCAGAGGTCCGTTGGCGGGTCCAGTCGTCTGCGCCGCAGTCATTATGCCTCTCGACGAGATTATAGAAGGCGTTGACGATTCCAAAAAATTGTCTGCAAAAAAACGTGAAAAGTTAAGCGAAGAGATAATAAAAAAAGCGGTTGCCTACCGCATATGCCGCGTTGAACCGCAAATTATAGACGAAATTAACATACTCGAGGCCACAAAACTGTGTATGAAACAGGCTGTGGAAGGACTTGACGTTCCGCCCGACGTCGTAATTACCGACGGCAATATGACGCTCGATATCGCCGTTCCCCAACGCTCGTTTGTCAAGGGCGACGCGCTCAGCTATACGATAGGCGCGGCTTCGATAATAGCCAAGGTGCATAGGGATAAGTTGATGGAGGAATACGCCGAGCAGTTCCCCGAATACGGCTTCGATAAAAACGCGGGCTACGGCACCGCGGCGCATATAGAGGCGATTAAAAAATACGGACTAAGCCCCATTCACCGCAGGAGCTTTACAAAAAAATGGCAGTGAAGGGCGAAAGGCGCAGGCTTGGTTTTTGGGGCGAAAGCCGTGCGGCAAAATTTCTGCAAAAGAGCGGTTATAAGATTTTGCACCGCAACTATAAATGCCCTTTCGGCGAAATCGACGTGATAGCGCAAAAGGATAGTACAATCTGTTTTATCGAAGTAAAAACGCGTTCAAGCGATAATTTCGGCGCACCCAATCAAGCCGTAAACAAAACGCGGCAGAGCCGCTATATAAACAGTGCAAGGTATTATTTTTCGGGCAAAGAGATAGATTGCACTATCCGCTTTGACGTCATCGAGATAACGAAACAAGGCATAAATCACATCGAAAATGCGTTTACGGCTTAAATTTCCTATATACTATATTATAGTATAGGGCGGGTCTGAAAAACTGCGGTAAAAATCTTTTGTGAAAATTGCGATATACCCCCTAAAATGAGTTGCAATTTGCAAAAGCGTTTGTTAAGATATTAAAGCAACTGCAAATTTTATAATAAATTTAAGACTTCGGGTATTCCGCTGCGGCTTTTAAATTAACGCAAGAATACTTAGTTAATGGAGGACAAGTCATGAGCAAGCTTATAGAAGCTATCGAAAAAGAAGGTATGA
>CAYXXB010000105.1:0-3490 GCA_964468955.1 uncultured Clostridia bacterium
ACGAATCAGCTGCTCTACCAACTGAGCCACAGTAGCATTTATTGCTTTTACCTAAAACATATTATATCAAAAGTAAAATAAATGCAAGCGTTTTTTATTTGCTACCGACAAAAATTTTAATTTACAGGCAAATTTTCTTTGCGCGCCTAAAATTTACCTAAACTGCACAATCTATGTGTATGAACAGACGACTTGCCGCAATCTGCGCATTCACTCTCAGCCTTGTGTTTGCCGTATGGCAATTTACTCATTTCAATCAGGAAGCGAGAAACTGCTTTTCTTTTGCAGACAGCGCGGACAAAAAAGTTATTTATTTGACCTTTGACGACGGACCTACCGACAGGGTTACACCAAAAATCTTGGACGTTTTAGACGAAGAAAACGTGAAAGCAACGTTTTTCGTTATAGGCATTAACGCCGAACGCCGCCCCTATCTAATAGAGCGCGAATACAACTCGGGACATACGGTTGCCGTACACTCCTACACTCACCGCTATAACGAAATTTACAGCAGTGAAGAAGCGTTATTAAAAGACATTGATGAATGCAACCGCGTAATTCATTCGGTTACGGGGGAATATTCAAAGGTGTACCGCTTTCCCGGCGGTTCGTTCAACGCAACGCCCGAACTCGTTAAAACGGTGTGCGAAAAAGGTTACAAGTACGTTGACTGGAACGCAGGCTTTTCCGACGCGGAAATACTCAACGCCTCCACCGACCAGTTGTACAAAGCGGCGGTTGCCACTTCCGAGGGAATTAATCATATAGTTATGCTCGCGCACGACTCCACCACCAAAATCAACACCCCCGAAGCGTTGCGCAAAGTCATTAAACACTTTAAAGAAAAAGGCTATTCGTTTGAAAAATTTTAAACATTAAAATGCGTGGCGGATTTGAAACAAATCCGCCACGCTGTCATTTTGTTTTTGATTTAGTTAACGCCGTATTGTGCGCGGTACGCTTTCATTGCGGAAAGATACTCTTTACCCTCTATTACGCCGCTTTCTATAGCTTCGATAATGTCAGCCATGGTAACTATGGAATAAACCTTTACGCCGAATTCCTTGTATACTTCCTGTACGGCGGAAAGCTCGCTTTCAAGCCCCTTTTCCATTCTGTCAACCGAGATAATCATTCCCGCGATTTCCACGTTTGCCGCCGCTTTGAGCTTGGGAAGCATTTCGCGGAGAGCTTTACCGCTCGTCATAACATCCTCTATCAAAATGACCTTTTCGCCGTCTACAAGTTGTTTGCCGACAAACAAGCCGCCTTCGCCGTGGTCCTTAACTTCTTTTCTGTCAAAGCAGTAATTCAAATCCATATTATATTCGTTTGCAAGAGCTACCGCCGTGGTTACCGCGAGGGGAATTCCCTTGTACGCAGGACCGACAAGCGTTTCCGCTTTCAAACCGTTTTCAACTATGCAGTTCGCGTAGTATTTGCCGAGGCGAGCGAGCTGAGTACCCGTTTTATAATTGCCGGTATTGATGAAATAAGGCGCTTTTCTGCCGCTCTTTAAGGTGAATTCACCGAATTTAAGCACTCCGTTCTGCACCATAAACTTGATAAACTGCTGTTTGTAAGTAAGTTCCATTATATTTTACCTCTTAGTTTAATTTTACCGTATCTACTATTTCGTTTACATCTGAGATATTATGAGCGTCGAGCCATTCGTTCATTTCCTTTATTATGCGGGGCATTGCGTTGGCATCGGCGAAGTTTGCCGTTCCGACCTGCACTGCCTTTGCGCCCGCCATCATAAACTCAATCGCGTCCTTGCCAGTCATAATGCCGCCCATTCCCACAACGGGGATTTTTACGGCGTGTGCCGCTTCGTAAACCATTCTGACCGCTATGGGCTTAATGCCTGCACCCGAAACGCCGCCCGTATTGTTGGCTATTACGGGTTTACGCTTTTCGATATCTATAACCATACCCGTGAACGTGTTTACAAGAGAAATGCAGTCCGCACCGCCCTCTTCCGCCGCCTTAGCATTTGTGGGTATGCTTTCTACGTTGGGCGAGAGCTTGACCATAAGGGGCGTTTTTTTAAGGTTTGATTTAGAAAGATAAGTAACCTCTTTAATATTTTCGGGACGGATTCCCAAAGCCATACCGCCCGCCCGAACGTTTGGACAGGAAATGTTGAGTTCGACCATATCCACTAGCCCGTCGAGCTTTGCACAGATAGTGCCGTAATCTTCGAGCGTGCTTCCCGCAACATTTGCGATTATTGCGACGCCTTTATCTTTTAAAAAAGATAAATCGTGCTGAATAAAGTGTTCAACACCCGGATTTTGCAAACCGACTGCGTTTAAAATTACGCCATAACCTTCCGCAATTCTCGGCACGGGATTGCCCAGCCGAGGAGCATTAGTCATACCCTTTGTGGATATGCCGCCAAGGACGGAAATATCGTAAATTTCGTTATATTCTCTGCCGAAGCCGAACGTTCCGCTTGCCGCGATTACGGGGTTCTTAAGCGTTACTCCGCATAAATTAACCGCTAATTTAGCCATTGCCTTCTTCCTTGTTATCTTCATTTTCCACAGCGCCGATTTGTTCTGCAACAGTTTCCACATTCTCTGTTACCGTTGTTTCGGGTGCGGGAGCGGGCGCTTCGGTTGCCGCCGCCATGGGTGCGGACGGATAAGCCGTGCCGAACATAGAATTCTGCATTGCAGTACTTCCGTTTTTGAGTTCGTACAGCCTGTTTGCCACATACTGCGCGTCCTGAATAAATTTGAAATTATATTTTTGGCCGTTTACGTAAACGACAATTCTGCCGAAGCTGAAAATGGCTCCGTCAATTCCGCCGCCTTTAGCTTCTATGTAATCAAGTTGGGCGGGCGTACATTCCAATTTGTTTCTGAAATTGAGTTTGCCGTCCTTATAGGTAATAGAATATTCGGGCATTTTTATAAAATAAATCAGCCAACCAATACCTGCGGCTGTAAAGAAAACGCCTAAAACTACCCAAACGTAACCAATTATCGAAAATTCTTCGACCGCATTACTTGCCGTGAAAAATATCGCACCCACACCCATCCAAATAATTCCTAAAATAATCATTATAGAATAGGTTATTATGTACAGCGTTTTTACCGATTTTGCAATTTTTTCTTCGTTCATTATAAATTCACCTCATTTATATCAAAAACGGGACCGTCCTTGCAAACGCGGGCGTTGCCTCCGTCCGCTTTTTTGCAAACGCACACGAGGCACGCGCCTATTCCGCAACCCATACGCTCTTCCAAAGATACAAGGCACGGGGTCGTAATTCCGTTTTCTTTAAGCGCGTTTTGAAGCGATTTAAGCATCACGGGAGGACCGCAAGCGATTATCAAATCAGCATTAACGCTGTTTTTTTCCTTTAAGTATGCGTTTACGGCGTTGTCCTTTGCGCCCATACTTCCGTCATCCGTTACGATTGTAAGCTTTTTGCTCGCTTTGAACTCGTCCAAAAGGCAAGCGCAGTCCTTGTTGCGGA
>CAYXXB010000106.1:0-3400 GCA_964468955.1 uncultured Clostridia bacterium
ACTGCCCTACGCCTATCGACTTGGGGTCGATTTTTATGAGTTCAGCGAGAGGGTCCTGCAGACGGCGGGCGATAGAGATTGCGGAACGCAAAGTCAAATCGTAATCGGGGAATTCTTCCACGGCAAGAGGGCTTGCAGAATATACGGAAGCGCCCGCTTCGTTAACAACTGCGTAAGAAACTTCCCTTTCCACTTCCTTTAAAAGCTCGGCAACGAAAATTTCCGTTTCCTTGCCAGCAGTGCCGTTGCCTATTGATATTACGTCAACGTTGTGCTTTGCGATTAAATCCTTTATAATGCGTTTGCTTTCTTCGATTTTGTTATGAGGCGGCACGGGATAGATTACGCTGGTTGCAAGCACCTTACCCGTTTCGTCAACGACGGCGACTTTACAGCCCGTTCTGTAACCGGGGTCAAGCCCGAGCGTTACTTTGCCCTTTACGGGAGGCTGTAAAAGGAGCGGTCGAAGATTGACCTCGAACATTCTTATAGCTGCTTCCCCCGCCTTGTCGGTGAGAACTGCGCGGACTTCTCTTTCTACAGAAGGTTGAATAAGCCTGTCGTAGCCGTCGCTTACCGCTTCGTTTATAAGCTTGGCGCAGTCGCCCTTGCTCTTAACGTATTTAGCCGCGCAAACGCGCTTAGCCATATCGGGGTCGAACGCTATTTTAACCTTTAAGCACTCTTCCTTTTCGCCGCGGTTTATAGCAAGTATTCTGTGATTTTTGATTTCGGGAATAAGCTCGGAATAGTCAGAATACATATCGTACGTGCCTTTTCCGTCGTCTTTTACAAGCTTGACCTGAATTTCGCCGTGGTTTTCATAGAGCGCGCGGAGCTTCTTCCTCAGTTCCGCGTTATCGGATACGATTTCTGCGATAACGTCCTTAGCGCCCTGCAATGCGTCGGCTGCTGTCGGAACGCCCTTTTCCTCGTCTATGTACTTTTCCGCTTCCGCATAAGGGTCGCCCTGCTGTGCGAGAATAAACTCCGCAAGCGGCTGTAAACCCTTTTCGATTGCGACGGAAGCACGCGTCTTTTTCTTCTGCTTGAACGGACGGTATACGTCCTCTATTTCGGTCATAGTGGCGCAGTTCGAGATTGCAGTTGCAATTTCGTCCGTCATTTTAACTTGTTCGGTAATTGCCGCGGCTACTTCCTGCTTGCGCTTTTCAAGGTTTTGCAGATATTCGTATCTGTCCGCAAAACGGCGCAAAACCTGATCGTCTATTGCACCCGTCATTTCCTTGCGGTAACGGGCTATAAATGGAATTGTATTCCCCTCGTCCAAAAGATTAACTACGTTTTCCGCGTGTTCGGGTTTGAGTTGAAATTCTTCGGTCAGTTGTTTAACGATTTCCATAATTCTATCTCTTTAAAGTTGTTAAGTATTCCTTTTGTTCTTTGGTCAGGCGGAAGCTTTCGCACGCCTTCTGAATTGCCTTATTGTGGGTTTTTTCATCCAATAGGTTTTGTTTTAAGAATTCCACGCCGCTTTCGTAAAATTTTACAAGCACTTCGGCTATCAGCCACGCCGCCGCCATATGTACGTAATAATATTCGGTGTTAGCGTGATTTGCCGTACAGTTGTAAATTTTGTCAAGCCAATCCTCTTTCACGTAAAAATGCAAAAGAGTAGTTAAAGCGAACCGCTGATAAAATTCGTCGTCCCTTGCGAGATAGCGGCAAACCGTCTTGTAAAAATCTGCCTTGTTTGCGATTATGCATTTGGGAGTAAAACTGTCGCACGTCGCCCAATTGTCTATAAGCGAAACGCATTTATCTACGTATTTTAAAAATTCCGTGTAATTCAAAAGCGAAACCGCCTGCAATTTTACAAACGTAATTTCGTAATACACGTCGGGAACTTCCAAAAGTTCGGGAATACAGTTTACGTATTCTTTCGCTATCTTGCGTAAAGTAGGAACGCGCACGCCAAGAACGTTTATTTCTTCGTTGTTTAAAAGGCGTTTATGGAAGGTTGCGTAGCTTTCCTCCGCATTTTCCTTAAGTTGATTTAAAAGCTGATTGTAAAGCGGCGAACCAGTCATCGTCTTTTCTCCTTGTGTTGGCGGGACTTGTGGAAGGCAATTTATATACGGGAACGCCGACGTCATTATAATGCTTGGCAAAAATCTCGTAAGCCTTACCGCCGTTTATAATTATAGCCTTTATCGGCGAATTTGTAAAGACTTCTTGCAAATTTGCCACTTGAAAATGTTTGATTGTGCTGTCCTGCGAACCGATAATCTCGCACTCGGTTACAATATCCCAAAGCGCTATATGCCGACGGCGCAATAAGGACTGCTTGTCCTCTACCGTTTTCGGCGTTTGTTCGTTGAAATACGAAGAGATTATGCGCCAGAACGCGTTTTGCGGATTGCCGTAGTAAAAGCTTTGCGCACGGCTTTTAACCGACGGGAAACTGCCCAATATCAGAACTTCGCTTTTATCGTCCGCAAAGGGCGGAAAACCTATTACCCTTTCGCTCACGATAAGGGCTTGTCCACTTTGCCGACTATCGCCGTCGCCTTATAAGCGGGGTCGAAGTTGTATTCTATCGCTTCGTAAACGTCGTCAAGCGTTACCGCGTTTATCTTGTTTACGCGGTCTTCAAAGTCGTAAATCTTTCCGCTGTAGATAAGCTCCTTGCCATATAAAAGCATCTGCGAACTTGTACTTTCCTGAGCGAATATCGAGGAAGATAAAAGCTGTTCCTTTCCGCGCAAAAATTCTTCCTTTGTCAAATCCTTTTTCTTTATTTCTTCTACGCAATCGTAAATCGCCGAAACCGAACTCATATAATCTTCCGCATTGACGCCCGCGTATATAACGAGCGAACCAGACTGCTCGTATGTGGACAGGTACGAATATACCGTATAAGCAAGCCCCAGCTTTTCGCGCACCGTCTGGAAAAGACGCGACGACATACTGCCGCCGAATACCGCATTCATAATCTGCGTTGCGTCGCTAAGCCTTTCGTACCTCTTCATAGAAGGATACGCCAAGCCTATATGCACCTGCTCGATATCCTTTTTCTTGTAAAGGTTCTTTGCCTTTAAGTTTACGTTCAAAACGCGCTTTTCACGCACTTTGGGAGCAATGGCGGCAAAATGTTTTAAAACAAGTTCTTCCGCAAGCTCGATTGAAATATTACCCGCCATAGATATTACGATGTTATCCGCCGTATATCTACTGTCGAGATAGTCGGCAATGTTTTCTCGGGTAAAGCCGCGCACGTTCTTTTTACTTCCGAGAATGTTTCTTCCGTAATTCTCTTCGCCGAAAAACGCTTTGGAGAGAACGTCAAGGCACAAATCGTCGGGCGTGTCTTCGTTCATACTTATTTCTTCCACGACGACGCCCTTTTCCCTCTTCATTTCGTCTTCGGGAAAAACGC
>CAYXXB010000107.1:0-3399 GCA_964468955.1 uncultured Clostridia bacterium
CTAAGTTCGCTTCCGCAGGCAAGAGAGTTAAGAAGAAGGATTTGGGTATGATTGCTAAGTCCTACGGTTACGTTTACGTTGCACAGTGCGCTATGGGTTCCAACCCCGCACAGCTCCTTAAAGCGCTTACCGAAGCTGAAGCTTACCACGGACCTTCACTCATTATCTGCTACGCTCCTTGCATCAACCACGGCATCAATATGACCAAGAGCCAGCTCGAAGAAAAGGCGGCTGTTGACTGCGGTTACTGGCAGCTTTACAGATACAACCCCGAAGGCGAATTATTTACCCTCGATTCCAAAGACCCTACGGGCAACTATCAGGAATTCCTTGCAGGTGAAACCCGTTACGCTTCCCTCGTTAAGACGCAGGGTGCGGAGGTTGCAAACGAATTGTTCAAGAAGACCGAAGAGTCCGCTAAGGCAAGACTCGCAGGTTACAAAAAGCTTGCAGGCAAAGAATAATTAACAACTGAATAACAAAAGCCCCGCGGCGAAAGCCGCGGGGCTTTTAAATTATCTGCTACATTGTTGCAATCATTGCAATCCAGAATATGCTCCAAAGCACGAAGGAAATAATTCCGAAAATCAATCCTGCCGTTGCAAGCCCGCTCGGTTTATATTTATTCGCTTTAGCAAGTCCTACAGCGCTTAACGTAATTCCCACTATGCTCGAAATACAGAAAAGCACTCCAAACCAAAGCGACAAAAGGCTTACAATAAACCCCGCCACTCCCAATGCGTTAGTTTTCCTTTCATCAAACGCGTAATTCGGCTGCGCAACCTGATTAAACTTCCTTGTCGGTAAACCGCAATTTACGCATATCACAGCATCGTCGTTAATTTGTTTTCCGCATTTTGTACAGTACATTCTCACTCTCCTAACTTTTACAATACTACGGCAAGAATTATGGCTGCTATTGCCGCTACTGATATTATTGCCGCAATTATCTTTGCTATAAACAACTTTTTGAAAGTTTTTTTTGCTTGCTCGTCGCAATAGTACGCATTTGCGACTTTTTTCGCAAGCGTGTTTGCCGAAATTTCCGCCGCGCGCGAACCTTCGGCAATTGTGTTGAAATTCAGAACCATATAACCGAAGTCCGCCGTCTCAACTTCCGCCTTAAATTCAAGCGCGATATATTTATTCTTTTCCCTAACGTCCAAAAGCCCGAAAATGCTTACGATAAACAGCAGTATCTGCGTAATAAACCACAACACACCGCCGCAGTTGAGATACCGCACCACTTCTATCTTTACGCTGTCTTTTTCGGTACTGTGCCTGCAAATAAGTTTTCCTTTTTCGTCTTTACTTAAAACGGCACTGCTTCCATCTATAAAAACCCCGTAATAACCGAGGACTTGTTCGTTTTTCAATTCAACAGTCAATCGTTTCATGCAGAAGCCCCCATTATTATAAGATTAGTAATGATATAACCTAATGTGAGCGCCGCCACTATTACGCTTAAAACTATTTTTACAGTATGCTTGTTTTTCCTGTCGGCACAAAGGCAACCGATTGAAACAGCGGACAGAACCAACGTTACAGGCGCTGTATATACCCACCACTTCACAGTCATCACCGCAAAGTTTATAATATTTAAGCCTGCCGCCCACCAAGATTCGAATATGGGGCTGAAATACAACCGAAACAGCATAAAAAATGCAAGCACGAGTATAACGACAATGTAAGCAAGAAAGACTATAAAAGAAAACACGCTTAAAAGCATTACTGCAAGCGCGATAAACTGCAATGCGAAAGCTATTTTACCCAAACGCGCTGTCTGCATTTGAGCAAGTATTTTATTAGGCGTTTTGCCCGTTTGATTTTCGATTATCATTGCTTTATTGCTTCCCCATAAACCGTATAATGTTGTCCATTACGTCTTTATCTTCCCGCGTTGCCGCAACGTAGTCGAAAGTTTTAAAATACTTCTTCTCTTCCTCGCTCATTTTGCGAGCTTTGGAAAGATTTGCGGAAAGCTCTATCATCATTGCCTGAGCTTCGGGCGTGTTGTATGGATTGTGCGATTTACCTTCGGCGAGGTATTTTTCTATATTCGAGCCGTTTGCATAAGCGTATGCAGACTTTTTGAGAGGCACAACCGTATCCTTATCGCCTTGCACCAAAAGCGTGGGAATACCGCTCTTTACGGCACATTTAGCCGCATTTTTATTGCTTTTGACTCCGAAATGAAGAAAATCCACAACGGCGATAAACGGACAAAGGAGCGCGGCAAGCAATTTGGGCATCATCTGCGATGCGCCGTAGTATATGGTTTTAACGGGCGAAACGGGTGCGCTTATCGCAACGACCGCGGCCACTTCACGCTCCGCGCTTGCGCACAGTACGGAATATCCGCCCCAGCTGTGACCTATTAGGCAGAACTTGAAACCTTCGAAACGCGTTTCACTGCGCGCATAATCTACAGCCGCTTTCGCTGTTTCCGCGCCCGAATACATACCCTTTATATTTTTGCCGTCCGATAATACGCAACCGCGGTTATCGAGCGCGAGTACGGTAAATCCCTCTTCGCAAAGTTTGTTTATTTCCGTCATATACGCGTCGTGTCCCGAGCCAAGCCCGTGGCAAAACACTGCAAGCACCTTCTTTTGCGGTACTTCCTCCTTTGTGTAAATGAAACCGCGAAGCGCCGTTTTGCCCTTGTTAACCTGCACGGGCGTTGCTTTGAGAGACAACTCTTCTGCAGTGAAATATTTTAAAAGCGAATTTTGTTCGCAGCGCGAGCCGAACGCAAAGCGGTATGCGATAAATGCAAGCGCAAAAAGCAGTAAAACGACCGCCCCAACGCATATTGCAACAATATAATACCATTCCATAATGCCACATTATAATTCGTGCCTTGAAAAATCAGCAAGATGGCTCTTGCGTTAAAATTTTTCAAGGCACATTTTTAACTTTATTATTTTCTAATTTATTATGCCGAAAAACCGCAAGGGCGGATTGATTTCGCCCGTTAAGCGGTTTTACGACCGTAACAACTCACGGCAAATATTTTGCCTTAGCAAAAGATTTGCGTGAACTACACTATATACTTGTCGTCGAGAGCGGGTGCGGAATCCATTTCCGCCTTCTGACCTTCGTAACCCTTTTTGCCGAGAAGCGCAAACGTAGCCTTTTTGCCGTTTTCAACGCCGGGCTGATTGAACGTATTGATGTTAAGAAGCGCACCCGTATAAGCGGTCTGCATTTCCAAAAGGAACATAAGCTGACCGAGCGTGAAAGCGTTGACTTCGGGCATATTTATCGTGTAATTCATTCTGCCCGCACGCATAAGCGCATAAGCCGTAGCCTTGTTTTCCGCCTGTATAAGCTCCTGCATCGTGTGTCCGCCAAGGAAGCCGACGTCGGGAATATCTTCACAGCCGTGGGGAATAG
>CAYXXB010000108.1:0-3381 GCA_964468955.1 uncultured Clostridia bacterium
CCTTAACTGCGACAAGCCGAAATGCAAAGGCTATTGCGAAAAAATCAAAAGGAGAACCGATAAATGAAAACCTACTTATTAAAGGTTCGCAAATATAGCATTATCACTAACAACTATGAGTTGTATGTCTATAAAGTAACCACCGATAACATTTACCGAATTATCGGCAAAATGATGGCAACTTCCCTCGAACATATCAAAAGAGTTGATTATAGCGAATGGATGCAGGAACGAGAAGATTATTGGAAAGAGAACGGTTTTGAAATCCGTAATTATAATGAACGTCGGTTGAGTGAAGACCTTTATCCACTCAACTACATTACGGAATTGGAAGAAACCATCCGAAAGCAAACTGCACAGGAAATTTTGGGTGATATAAAAGGACTTCTCGACTTCTATAAAAATACTCAAACAAACCAAACGCTTTATGAACAGCTTGCGGAAAAATATGGAGTAACGACAAATAACGAATAACCCCGTAAAAGCCTGTAATTTGCCCTGTAACGCCCGAAAGCTCGAATCGGTCAGTTGCTCGACTTTCGGCGTTCTAACGAACCTACCCCCAAAAGCGTTAGGATTTACCCTATAAAATCCCTATTTAGGAGAAAGAATGAATTACGAAAATGAAAATGCCTTTGAAAAGGCGGATTTAATCAGAATGACAAGCGAAGATTACTCATCGCAATACCAAAGAGCTATGGCAAAAATTATGGAAGCGATCAGTATATCTAACGGTGAAGTTGTTTTGTGTTTTAGCGGCGGAAAAGACAGCGCATTACTGCTCGATATGTACTGCGAAATTGCTTCTGTCTTTATGTCAAACACTATGAAAGGCAAGCCCGTTAAGGTTGCTTACGCCGATACAACAAACGAAACGGCAGCTATGCGTAAGTATGTTCCATTCTTCATAGAGCGTTGTAAGCAAAAATACGGAGTGGAAATAGACTTATCCACAACCAAACCTGCAAACCACGATACCTTTGTTACAGTTCTGCAACGCGAGGGTATTCCCTTTATATCGAAAATGGTGTCAAGCATTATCCGAAAAGTAACGGCGGATTTACTTGAAAAGAATTATACCTTTAACGATATTAAAGACTTACATAAAATCGGGAGTATTCAGGCGCGTGATACGCTTCGGGAAATGGGATTGAGCAATACAACGGTTCTCTCTCTAACAGGGTGGTCGTGCAAGCGAAATGACTTCGGCAGAGAATTTATCTTGCCTAAAAAGTATTTTCCGCTTCTTGATTTGTACAGGCAGACGGGCATAAGGCTCACAGAAAAATGTTGCATTATTCTGAAAGAAAACCCTATCAATGCGCTTAATTACGATTATGTTATGACGGGTGAACAAGCCCTTGAAAGTAAAATGCGTGAAAGTGCGTGGTTAAAAAACGGATGTACATATCAGTTTTGGGAAAACGGCAAAAATCATCTGCGCTCAAAGCCTTTCGGATCGTTGCACCCTAACACCATTCTGCAAGCGATTAGGCGGCGTGAAGTGCCTATTTGTTCCGATTATGGAGAAATTGTTGAAACTTCGCCCGGTTGTTTCGGATGTACGAAAGCGCAGCGGACGGGATGCGCCCTTTGCGGCTTCGGGATTAAATTTGAACAAGACAGATTTATCCGTATGCAGGAAACAGAACCGCAAAAGATAAAATTTGCATTCAAGCCGTTGTCGGATGGCGGCGCAGGATATAAAGAGCTTTGTGAATACGCTAACGAATATTGCGGATTCAAAATCAAAATACCTACTATTTCATAAGGAGTAAAACAATGACGAGGAAACAATTTTTCAAAAGTGTTGGGTTAGATCAACCGAAAGACAAAAAGCCGTTTATTGACTTAATCAAAAAATTCAAAGGTAAATTGTCTTATACCCGAATGTATATGCTTGTATATACGGCTGTGATGTTCGGAAAACGCGGACAGGAAATTCTCTCTTATATCGAAGTGGTAATGGAAAAATGAATAAATACAGCTTGTACTGCACACGGAAATGCCCTATCGGAAAACCTAAATCGGACGATATTTTATGGCATAGTAATAGCGCGTTTGATGCCGCTTTCGATATGCAACAATTTGTCAACAAATGCAGTCTAAACTGCAAATACGAAAAAGAACGTCGGAAATATGACGAAGAAAATAATCAATCTTGAGGTGAAAAATGAAAACTAAAATTCTTGACGAACTGTTAAAAGAAATCCGCCATCGCGGTGCTTACGAAGTTTCCCGAAAATCGGGCGTTCCGAAAAGCACGATTGAATCGTGGTTGTATGGAAAAGCCGTTCCGTCTTTGGTAAAGGCGGCGAAAGTTGCAGATGCAATGGGCTTGGAGCTTCTGCTCTTTGATAAGGAGTAACGACTATGCAAGGAGATATTGTTACTGTAAAACACATAGTAAATTCGGATGCTAATAATTTTGCAGAAAAGGTTATGAGCGTTATTGTCGAATTACAAAGAAAAGGTTTATCGGTGGATATTCAATATCAAACAACCGTTCTTACGGACGAAGTACCCGGAGTTGTTTTCAGCGCGTTTATTACGGGTAGAAAATATAGGGGTAACGGAAATGTGCTGTTATAAACTGTTACTTGATGTTGAAAAATATTTTCCGAAAGGAACGCCGAAAACGGTGATAGAACACTTCAAAAATTCATTTAGGAGAAAATCTATGTCAGAAAAAGACTTGGTGAAAGAATTTGAAAAAGAATTCGATAAAAGGGATTGCTACGAATATTCCTGCGAGGCGCGTGATTGTTGCGAATGCCATACATATCAGGATGCGTTTGAAGAATTCAAGAAAGAGCGTGAAAACAATTTCGGGCAGTTAAAGGTCAGCGTTGCTTTTCAGAATCACTTTGCGGACATTCTTTACAATAAGGCGCAACACGCTATTTACGAATGGCTCGGCAAGCATACTATCCCGGCGGATATTTGGAGCGAACTTATTCAGGCGGTCGATAATGCCCTGTACGAAAGCATTAAAGAATGTATGAATAACAACGGTACGCTCGTTGAATTGTTCTCGGATGTCAGCAAAAGTATTTACATTAAGCAGTATTCAAAAGGTTATTTGAAATCGTGGTCGAAAGATCAGCTTATCGAACACATTGAATGCTTGCAACATAATTGTGCCGTTGCAAACGAAACGAATTACAATCAGGCACAATATTTCGATAAGTGCGTTGCGGACGAAGTGCAGAAACGGCTTAAAGCTATTACAGACAGTTTGAGAGAATTGGTGCTGCCCCTTACTCCGAGAACCGCAAATCGTACTTGGAATAAGGCGATTCTTTATTGTGTTAAACTTCTCGAAGAAAGTGATAAAAGTGAATAATAATAGCTTTTTTCAGTAAAGTATCTTATATATTA
>CAYXXB010000109.1:0-3335 GCA_964468955.1 uncultured Clostridia bacterium
AAGACCCCAATTTAAGCTGGCTCGAACAGTGGGTAATGCACGAATACACCGAATGTTGGCTGTATTACTCCGCTATGCAGGATAACTGCGAAGAATATATTAAAAAGATTTGGACAGAACACTTCAAAATGGAAGTCAGCCATTTAAAGACTGCGGTCAAACTGCTTAAAAAGTACGAAAACAAAACTTTCGAAAGTGTTTGCGGAACAGGTGAATTCCCCAAGCTCTTAAAACTGGGCGAAAACAAGGAATATATTAGGCGCGTTCTGGGCAGTACGATTACGCTCACGGGAGACGACTACGATTATAAAGACGTAAAGCGTTTGCCCGACGACCATCAGTATTTCGACTATCAGAAATATATGTCCGGCGACCCCGAAAGAAACCCCTCCCACCTTGTCATACAAAAAGCTATCGACAGGCTCGGCAAAGACTACCGCTATCAGGACAGCGAACACCCCGTAAAGGAACTCAGAAGCCGTACTAAAGACAACGTTCACGTTGCAAGAACAAAATAATCTAAAATAACGAAAACGGCGGCGCAGTTAAACTGCGCCGCCGTAATTTCACTTCTTCTTTTTATTAGTCTTAACAAATTGTTTCAATTCCGCGAACATAACTTTTTCACCCTTTTCGGAAAGAAGCGTAAGAAAGTATTCAAGTCTGTCCGCAGTCTTTTCATTCATTATACAATTGTCTTTCCTGCTTGCAAAATACTGTAACGCACAGCTATCCGTGTAGTCCTTGCCTTTATAAACCTTGCTTGCGGCTATGCGGTCGCAAACCATTTCCGCAAAATAAACGGGCGGCATATCAACGGATATCATATTGCCGTTTGCATCGCAATCGGTCCAATACTCGAAATGGTGTTTGTTCCTGCCCTTGTGGTGAAGCCAAGCTTTGGAATAACCGAAAATCTCCCTTTCACGCGCCTGCGGACTGCGAGTACCCTGAAAATATTTTGCACCGGCAATAAATTCGGACGGAGAATATTTAGACAAATCGTGCAGCAACCCTCGGCGGATAAGCCCGACTTTAAAACAATTACGCCTTACCTCGCGCCTATGCCGCATTACCGTTTTCATATGTTTGAAAATATGCATATCTCTACTATATTCAAACAGGGCGATAAAATCGCCCTGTTTGATATCTTTTTCTTAATTAAAATTCCATTATTATAGAAACCGGACCGTCGTTAAACTGTCTGATTTTCATATCCGCGCCGAATACGCCGAGTTTTACAGTTAATCCAGTTGCACGCAATTTCTCCGCACACAACTCGTAAAGCTGTTTAGCCCTTTGGGGTTGCTCTGCGTTTGAAAAACTGGGTCTATTGCCGTGAGAACAATCTCCGTAAAGCGTGAACTGTGAAACGAGCAAAACCTCTCCTCCAACATCCGAAACGGAGCGGTTCATTTTTCCGTTGTCGTCCTCGAATATGCGCAGTTTAGAGACCTTGAACGCAAATTTATCCGCCAAAGCGTCTTCGTCGCCGCCCTTAATGCCGAGAAAAACGACTAAACCGAAACCGATTTTTGAAATCAGTTGCCCGTCAACGGATAATTCCGCTTCGCGTACCCGCTGAATTACGGCTTTCATTGCAAATAAATTACTTGCCTACTCTGGACATATACTCGCCGCTACGGGTATCTATTCTGATAATTTCACCCTCTTCGACGAACATAGGCACCTGAATATTAGCGCCCGTTTCAACGGTTGCATTCTTTAAAGCGTTGGTTGCGGTGTTGCCCTTAACGCCCGGCTCGCACTCTATAACTTTAAGCTCTACAAAGTTTTCGGGTTCAACCGAGAACGCCGAACCGTGAAGGAACTTGATAGTTACCATATCGTTTTCTTTGATATATTTAAGAGCGTCTTCAACCTGATCGAGGTTTAAGGTGGTCATTTCGAAAGAATCGGGATCCATGAAATAATAGAACTCGCCGTCGGTATATGAATAGGACATTTTTCTCGTTTCAACCTGTGCCGTTTCAAGCTTTGCAGTGGGATTAAAAGTGATGTCCGAAAGTACCTGACCGGTAACTACGTTCTTGAGCGTCGCTCTTACGAAAGCCGCGCCCTTGCCCGGTTTAACGTGCTGGAATTCGGTTACGGTGTAAACGCCTTTGCCGTTATATTCGAACGTTGAACCCTTTCTGATGTCGCCTGCCAATATTGATGCCATATTAATACTCTCCTTAAGATTATAGTTAAAAATTAAATTATAAAATTATCAGTTTTTTGTCGGTATCGGTAAGGCTTACCACCCTGCCTTCCGAAAGCGTTACGGTATCTTCTATGCGGATACCGAGTTCACCCGCTATGTAAATGCCCGGCTCGTCGGAAAATACCATTCCGTTTTCAAAAACATTTTCGTCGCTGGGTGAAAGATTGGGCGATTCGTGAATGTTTATTCCGAGACTGTGTCCTAAAGAATGGGTAAAGAACTTCGCCAAATCGTACATACCGAGGTAATCCCTTGCGATGGCGTCGCCTTCGCGTCCCGTCATACCGCACGTAAAATGCTGTTTGACAAGCATATGCGCATTAAGAACTTTATTGTAAAGATTTTTAAATTCTTCGTGATTTCCGTCGTCGCCGAAAAGAAACGTTCTGGTACAGTCGGAACAATAACCGTTTATTTTACAGCCGAAATCTATAAGCACCGCGTCGCCGAACTGCAATTTCGTGTCGCCCGTGGCGTGATGAGGAACGCTTCCGTTCGCACCGAATGCGCAAATAGTATCGAAGCTCGTACCGCTCGCACCGTGTTTACGCATAAGAAATTCCAGATTCGCCGCGACTTCGTTTTCGCTTATCCCCTCTTTAAGCATCGGTAAAAGCTCCGTAAACGCAGCATCCGTTGCCTTGCACGCAAGTCTGATATTATCTATCTCTTCCGCGCTCTTTATTGACATTGCCGTCTTGAATGCGGGCGTACTGTCAACGACGTTCAGTCCGCCTGAAGTCAAAATCAGGTATTCCGAAGCGGAAAGCCTGTCCAAAGGCATTCCCACCGTTTCATACTTATCCAAAAGCTGTACGAGTTTGACGCCTTTCGGATATTCCTTTACCGCTATACCACTGCCGGCAAGGGCGTATTCAGCGGCTTCGAGATATCTTTTATCGGTATAAAAAACCGTACCTTCTATATCGGTTATAACCACTCCGAAAGAGCTTGAAAAACCAGTGAGGTAAAATCTGTAATCTTCCTGAGTCGTAACCAACGCGTCCGCCTGCACTGCCGCAAACACTTTTCCGCAATTATTTATTACCATACTATTTTACCAAAAAAAACATTATATGTCAATACTATTGTATATTTCTTTCATCGC
>CAYXXB010000110.1:0-3322 GCA_964468955.1 uncultured Clostridia bacterium
TTGATACGAGCGATCCAAAGGGAACGCATATCGCGCTTTCTCAGTCTTCTGCCTATGAAAGCATAGTTCAAAGACTTCATAACCGCTTCGCGTGCGATTCTGTAATTCTTGGATTTGTTGCCGAAATAGCCTTTTGCAAGGCGCATAATCTTTCTGCGCTTCTTTAAAGCGTTTACCGATCTCTTAATACGCATTTATACTTTCCTCCTCTTAGCCCTTGTAAGGAATCATCGACTTGACAGTCGCTTCCTGAGTCTTGGAAACAAGCGTATTGGTACGCAAATTTCTCTTTCTCTTTCTGTTCTTTGTTTCAGCCTTGTGGTTTTTGCCGCCGTGAGGTCTTTGAACCTTACCGCTTGCGGTGAGCCAGAAGCGCTTTTTAGTGCCGCTATGTGATTTCTGCTTAGGCATATATTTATCCTCCAATGAAAATTTTACTTTGTTAATCGGTTTTACCCGTTTTATGCTTTTACCGGCGAGAGCATCATAGTAATCATTCTGCCTTCGGCTACGGGTTTTTTATCCTGTACGGCTTTACCGTCCAAGCCCTCGAAGAAGTCCTGCATTACTTTAACGCCCTGATAAGAACGCGCATTCTCCCTGCCCTTCATACGAATGGAAACCTTGACTTTGTTGCCCGCTTCTAAAAATTTAAGGCACTGCTTGGTCTTTACCGCTATATCGCCGACGTCTATCGTCATCGAAAGTCTTATTTCCTTGATTTCGACTACCGTCTGATTTCTGCGGTTTTCCTTTTCCTTTTTCGCCTGTTCGTATTTGAACTTGGAATAATCCATAATTTTACATACGGGCGGATTTGCCGTGGGAGAAATTTTAACGAGATCGAGTTCAGCCTCTTCTGCAAGACGCAACGCCTGCATGCTCGGCATAATACCTATCATATCGCCGTCTGCGCCTATAACTCTTACTTCTTTGTCCCTTATAGCTTCGTTTACCTGATATAACTCTTTTATAACAATATACCTCTCTTTGTTATATAAATAAAATCGGGCTACGCAAAGTAACCCGATTAAATGCAATTACGCTTAATTTTAGCGCCGTTAACATTATTAGCCGCTGCATACTTTATGCAAGGCGAAAGGGGATTACCTTTGCTTACCTTAAAAGTATACGACTAATTAATCCGTTTTGTCAAATGTTTTTTATCAGAAAATAACCTTATTTTCACTTTCTTCTACAACTTTTGCAATAAACTCGTCCGCGGAAACGGTGGTTTTCTCTTCTACGCCGCGTTTATTTACGTTAACGGTCGCATCCTCCGCTTCCTTATCACCCACGACTAAAACGTAGGGAACCTTTTCAAGTTTGGCTTCACGGATTTTATAGCCTATCTTTTCGTTACGCGTGTCAACTTCGCAGCGGATTCCCTTTAACGTAAGCTTTTCGGCAACCTTTTTAGCGTAGTCGAGCGTTCTGTCGGTTATGGGAAGAATCTTAACCTGCGTAGGACACATCCACAAAGGGAACGCGCCCGCATATTTTTCGATTAAGAAGGCAAGCGTTCTTTCATAACAGCCTATAGAGCTTCTGTGAATAACGTAAGGATATTGCTTCGTTCCGTCAACGTCGATATACTGCATTTCAAAACTCTCGCCTGCGGCGAAGTCAATCTGAATTGTAATCAACGTATCTTCCTTGCCGTGGACGTTTTTAATCTGAACGTCAAGCTTAGGCCCGTAGAACGCAGCTTCGTCATCCGCCTCAACGTAATCGATACCGATATCGTCCAAAATGACTTTCATCATTGCTTCGGTCTTGTTCCAAGCCTCGTCGTTGTCTATATACTTGTCCGATTTCGACTTACCGCGCTTAGAAAAGCGGAAAGATACATCGTCTCTCATTCCCAAAGCGTCTAAAATATAGTAGGACAAATCAAGACAGCGTTTAAATTCTTCTTCAATCTGTTCTTTTGTACAGATAATGTGACCGTCAGACAAAGTAAACTGACGCACCCTGATAAGTCCGTGCATTTCACCCGAAGCTTCCTTTCTGAATTCGGTTGCGGTTTCCGAATAGCGGCAAGGTAAATCGCGATACGACTTCAATCCGTTTTTAAAAATCTGGTATTGGAAAGGGCAAGTCATAGGACGGAGAGCCATTATCTCCTCGCCTTTAGGCGACTCGCCGTTTTTATCCACTTCGCCTAAAATGAACATTTTATCGCGATAGTGCGCCCAATGTCCGGAAATTTTATAAAGGTCGGACTTTGCCATATTGGGGGTCTTAGTTATCATAAATCCGCGCTTTGCCTCTTCATCCTCAACGAAACGTGTTAAAATCTGCAAAATCTTAGCGCCCTTAGGCATAAGCAGAGGCAAACCTTGTCCTATTACGTCGCTCGTCATAAATATGCCCAAGTCACGTCCAAGCTTGTTGTGGTCGCGCTTTTTCGCTTCTTCTACGGCGATAAGGTATTCTTCAAGCTGTGACTTTTTCTCAAAAGCCGTGCCGTATATACGTGTGAGCATTTTGTTTTTTTCGTTTCCGCGCCAGTAGGCCCCAGTAAGAGAAACAAGTTTATACGCTTTCACCTTGCCCGTGCTGGGAAGATGAGGACCTCTGCACAAATCGGTAAACGAACCCTGCTTATAGAAGGAAATAGGCTCGCCTTCGGGCAATTCTTTAATAAGCTCGACTTTATACTTTTCACCGTACTTTGTCATAAGTTCGATAGCTTCCTCACGGGGAAGTTCAAATCTCGTTATAGGCGTGTTGGCTTTAATAATTTTGTCCATTTCCGTTTCGATTTTTTCGAAATCTTCCTGCGTGATGGGCGTTTTGAAATCAATATCGTAATAAAAACCGTTGTCGATAACAGGTCCTATTGTTAAATTGCAGGTAGGAAAAATAGTCTTAACAGCCTGAGCAAGAATGTGCGAACAAGTATGCCTGTAAACTTCCAAACCCTCTTTATCTTTCAATGTTACAACTTCAAACTTATCCCCCTCTTTTAATACGGTAGCAAGGTCGACAAGGTTTCCGTTCACTTTCGCCGCGACGGCGTTTCGTCCCAACCCTTCTGAAATTGCGGTTGCCGCCTGCAGGCAGGTTGCTCCGTTCTTCAATTCGAGTGTGTCGCCGTTCTTTAATATAACGTTCATAAATATCTCCTCTATCCGATTTCTGACGGATACTGTTTTTTTGTAATAAAAAAGCCCTTAAACGTAACTGTTTAAGGACGCAGATTTTGCGCGGTTCCACCTTAATTGCTTTTAACTAAAAGCCGCTCTTTAGAAGCGCCGTAATACATAAAGCGGTTTCCCGTTCCCCTACGAAATGCACGCCTCACAGCGAACGGCGC
>CAYXXB010000111.1:0-3137 GCA_964468955.1 uncultured Clostridia bacterium
GCGGAATGTCTACCGATTTGATTTCGGTATTCTCCACAACGGGTATTCTTATCGTAGTTTCCGTTGCGTTGGAGCTTGACAAGCAGTTGCAGTCACAGTTGATGATGAAGAACTACAAGGGCTTCCTTAAATAATATCTCCGTTTATAAGCTTCGCAATACTGTGTCGCGTTTACGTTTGCCCTTGGTCATTTACGCTAAGTAAACTCCCTGCGGGCAATCCGCACGCTCCTTGTCTTGCTTGCTTCTGATCAGAGTAATGGGCTTGGTTTTACGAGAAAGGAAATATATGAACATCGTATTATTAGGTGCGCCGGGCGCAGGCAAGGGTACGCAGGCAAGTATGATAGAGGAAAAATTCTCCCTCGTTCACATTTCGACGGGTGACATTTTCCGCGCCAACATTAAAGGCGGTACGCCTATCGGTAAACTCGCAAAGAGCTATATCGACGCGGGCAAGCTCGTTCCTGACGAAGTAACCTGCGAAATAGTAAAAAACAGGCTTGCCGAGGATGACGTTAAAAAGGGCTTTATGCTCGACGGTTTCCCCCGCAACAATTTTCAGGCGGAAGAGCTGGACAAGTTCGCGAAAATAGATTTGTGCATTAACATCGACGTTGATATCTCCCTGCTTATGGACAGAATTTGCGGCAGACGCGTTTGCTCCTGCGGAGAAAGCTATCACGTTTCTACGCTTAACGGCGCAACTACCTGTAAAAAGTGCGGAGGCGCTCTCTATCAGAGAGAAGACGACAACTCCGAAACTGTTCAGAAAAGACTTGATACCTACTTTAAGGAAACCGCGCCTGTCGCGGAGTATTACAAAAAGCAGGGCAAGCTGTTCACGGTAAAGAGCGGTAAAGGCGCTCCGTCGGAAGTGTTTGCAGTTATTGCCGAAGAGCTTAAAAAATATTAAGTTATGGTTAAAATTAAGACCGAAGAGGAAATCGCGCTCATGCGCGAACCTTGCAGAATAGTTAAGGAAACGCTGGAATACGTAGGTAAGCATATAAAGGCGGGCATGACGACGAAAGACGTCGATGACCTCGTCTACAAATATATAACTTCCTGCGGGGCAATTCCTTCCGAGCTTGGTTATTGCGGTTATCCCGCAAGCTCGTGCGTATCGGTGAACGAAGTGGTTGTTCACGGAATTCCCGGCGACAGAGTCATAGAGGACGGCGATATAGTCAGCGTAGATATAACCGCGGAAAAGAACGGTTTTCAGGGCGACGCTTGCAGAACTTTCCTTATCGGAAACGTTTCGGAAGAAAAGCGCAGGCTTGTAAAAGTTACCGAAGAGTGCTTTTTCAAAGCAATCGAAGGTTTAAAAGCGGGTACGCCTCTTTACGATATCGGTTATGCGGTGCAAACTCACGCGGAAGCCAACGGCTACGGCGTGGTCAGGGCGCTCACGGGTCACGGTATCGGCAGGGAAATGCACGAAGACCCTTCCGTTCCCAACTACGGCAGAAAGGGTACGGGTATGCGTCTGAAAGCGGGAATGACAATCTGTATCGAACCTATGATTAATATGGGTACGTGGAAAGTTGATTTCAGTAAACAAGATGGTTGGACGGTCACTACTGCGGATAAAAAACCCGCCGCCCATTATGAAAACACGGTTCTTATTAAAGAAGACGGTGTCGAAATATTAACACTCTGATTATAAGCGTCGCAATACGGCGTCAGCTTTACGTTTTTCCTCAGTCATTTACTATCAGTAAACTCCTGTACTCCGTGCCGTGCAAGCGCGGGGCGGAAAAGCCGCAGCTTCCTTGTCTTGCTCGCTTCTAATAAGAGCGATGGTCTAAAAAATGAAAGTAAAAACTCCCGAAAAGGGAATGATAGTTGAAAGCGTTCAGGGCAGAGATAAAGGTTGTTTTTACGTTATAACAGAAATACTTAAAGACGGTTTTATCTCGGTCGCGGACGGCAAAAAGCGGACGCTGAGTTCGCCAAAGAAAAAAAATGTCAAACACGTTCGCTTGACTGCGGGCAATATTGCGGATAGCGGTATAACAACCCCGTGGGACAAGGCGTTCGATAACCGCGTAGCTTATCTTTTAAAAAGTTTGAAAGACGGGCAAGCGGATAAAAGTTAAATCGGAGGTTATAGGTTTTGTCTAAGGACGACGTTATAGAAACCGAAGGCAAGGTAATAGAGTGCCTGCCTAACGCAAACTTCAAAGTACAGCTCACTAACGGACATATCATCACGGCATATATTTCCGGCAAGCTTCGCCTTAACTATATAAGAATTATAGAAGGCGACAGCGTTAAGCTGGAAATGAGTCCCTACGATTTGACTAAAGGGCGTATCACGTGGAGAAGTAAAGGTTAAGCCCTGCTTCTAACCAAGGAGCGCACCACTAAAAATTTTAAAATAAATAACGTAGCAAGGAAAATCACATTTTTCCGCAGCGCGACACAATTTGCGCATACTTGCGCCTCAGTAGGTGAATTTTTGCGATTTCTAATATTTGAGGGCATCAGTATATTGCAAAAAGAGGGCAACGCCCTGAAATCGTAAAAAGATTTTTCGCGCAAGAAAAAGATTTTTACGAGAAAGAATAAGGAGTTATCATTATGAAAGTAAGACCTTCTGTAAAGCCTATGTGCGATAAATGCAAAGTTATCAAGAGAAACGGAAAGGTAATGGTTATCTGTTCCAAGAACAAGAGCCACAAACAAAGACAGGGCTAATTTGCCTTTTAAAGCGCAAAAATAGCTAATTTTCGTGCAAAAAAGTGCTTATAAATCAAAAATTATAACCGAAAAGGTTAAGTATTTTCTTGCATTTTTGTAAATAGCTGTGATATAATGTACGTTGCAGTATTTCCGATAAAGTAGCCGCCGTGTTGATTTTTACACGGTTTTCGGCTTGCTTTACGCTTTTTTGCGTTTAAAATAAATTACATAAAAAAACCTCACGGCGGGGATTTTGCAACAAAAGACCCGCGTGAACAACTTTTAAAATTCTTCCTGCGCAAGGACGGTTTTGGGGCGCATCATTCCAAACTACTAAATGCCCGCCGCCGCGTAAGGGTTTTATATACCAATAAAAAATACAAAAAGCAAATTAAACGGAGGAAATAAATCGTATGGCACGTATTGCCGGTGTAGATTTACCCAGAG
>CAYXXB010000112.1:0-3135 GCA_964468955.1 uncultured Clostridia bacterium
CGGCAATCAACGACGGCTATAAAAAGGCTGACGCTGAATACGAACAGAAAATGGGACCTCTCGGCAATATGGGCGGTCTCGGCGGTTTGTTATAATGGATACGTTCATAGAACCCATAGGCAGGCTTGTAAATCAATTTACAAAGCTCCCCGGCGTAGGCAAAAAAACCGCGCTCAGATACGCGTACAGAATAATCGATATGTCTGCGGAAGACGCGCTTGCATTTGCGGAAAGCATAACCGAATGTAAAAAGAAAGTGCGCTACTGCTCGGTTTGCGGCAACTTTTCTGAAAACGACGTTTGCGAAATCTGCAAGGTTCGCGAAAAGTCGGTCATTTGCGTAGTAAAAGAGCCCAAAGACGTCATAGCCATGGAAAAGTTGAGGGAATTTAAAGGCGTATACCACGTTCTCCACGGCGTAATTTCGCCTATGGACGGAATAGGACCTAACGATATCCGCATCAAGGAATTGCTCGCGCGTGTTGCTGACGGAGTAACGGAAGTAATAATTGCGACCAACCCCGATGTGGAAGGCGACGCGACGGCTATGTATATTGCCAAGCTTTTAAAACCGCTCGGCGTCACCGTAACCCGTCTTGCGCACGGCATACCTATAGGCGGAGAAATAGAGTACACCGACGAGGTAACTCTTTCAAGGGCGTTTTTAGAGCGTAAAGAAATATAAAACAAGAAATAAAATCGCTGCAAATATTTTGCGTAGCAAAAGGTTTGAGCGAGAGAGGAGTTTATGAAAGTTTCAGTTTTAGGCTGCGGCAGATGGGGTTCGTTTATAGGCTGGTATCAGGCAACCGTACTTAAAAATCAGGTTATACTTTACGGCGAAGAGGGCAGGGAAGCTTACGATATCTTAAAGAAAGAGGGTAAAAACGAATACGTTGCCCTCGATAAAAGCATAACGCTCTCCTGCGACCTCGAATACGCCCTTGCGGAAAGCGAAGTAATAATCATTTCCATAAGCTCGCAGGCCCTGCGCGAGTTTATGCAAAAGGTGATTAAGTACCCCTTACAGGATAAAACTTTCGTACTCTGTATGAAAGGTATAGAAGTTTCCACGGGCAAACGCCTTTCGGAAATACTTATCGAAAGCGGAATTGACAAGGACAAAATCGCAGTTTGGGTAGGCCCGGGGCATATTCAGGAATTTACGCGCGGCGTACCCAACTGTATGGTCGTGGACGCTTACAACGACGATTTGAAAAGAAGCATAGCCGAAAACTTTAAAAGCAATCTTATCCGTTTTTACTACGGCAACGACATAATCGGTTCGGAAATAGGCGCGGCGGCTAAAAACGTTTTGGGCATTGCCGCGGGCGTACTTGACGGAAGCGGCTATCAAAGCCTGAAAGGTCCTTTAATGGCAAGGGGCGCGTTCGAAGTGGGAACGCTCATTTCCGCAATGGGAGGGAAGTTCAACTCCGCATACGGCTTGGCTCATTTAGGCGACTACGAAACGACGCTGTTTTCGCCACATTCCCATAACCGCAGTTACGGCGAGATGATGTCTAAAGGACACAAGTTCGAAAAGCTTGCCGAAGGCGTTATGACTGCGAAAGCTATGAAGCAGCTCGGCGACAAATACGGCGTGGAACTTCCCATAACCAACGCGGTATATGAAGCTTGTTTTATCTCCAACCCGTTTGAAAACGGCGAGGGCGAAAACAACTGTATGAACATAATATTAAAGCTTTTCGACAGGGAAACAAAACCCGAATTTTATAAAAAATAAACGCAAAATCGTTTGCGTTTTGCACCGTTCGGTATTAGAATTTTAAAGTATTTATTTTTATTTGTACCAGAGGTATTATTTTGATTAGAGACGATTTAAGAAACGTGGCGATAATCGCGCACGTAGACCACGGCAAGACAACGCTTGTAGACGCAATGTTAAAGCAGTCCAACACCTTCCGCGAAAATCAGGCGGTTGACGAAAGAGTAATGGACTCGGGAGATATAGAGAGAGAAAGAGGAATAACCATTCTTGCAAAAAACACTTCCCTGCACTATAAGGGAGTTAAAATAAACGTTGTCGATACTCCGGGACACGCCGATTTCTCGGGCGAGGTTGAAAGGGTAATGATGATGGTAAACGGCGTTCTCGTTTTGGTAGACGCCGCCGAAGGTCCTATGCCCCAAACGCGTTTCGTTATGCAGAAAGCGCTCGAAATGGGTCACAGACTGATAATAGTAGTAAATAAAATCGACCGTCCAGACGCAAGGCTTAACGAGGTAGAGGACGAAATTTTGGAATTGTTATTGGAACTCAACGCTTCCGACGACCAGCTTATGTCCCCCGTGGTTTGGTGTTCTGGCAGAAACGGCACAGCAACTCTCGACTTGAACGAGGATGGCAAGGATTTAACTCCGCTCTTCGACACGATTTTATCTCACATTCAGCCTATGGATGTCGATACCGAGGGCGAAACGCAGGTGCTTTGTTCTTCAATCGACTATAACGACTACGTCGGCAGAATTGGTATAGGCAGAATAGAAAGGGGTACTGTTTCCGCGGGTCAGTCCGTGGTTGTAACCAACTACAATAATATTTCACTCAAACAACCGGGCAAGATTGCAAACCTTTATCAGATAGAAGGGCTTGCGCGCGTTCCCGTAGAGAGCGCTAAGGCCGGCGATATCGTATGCTTCAGCGGACTTGAAAAGATAAACATAGGCGACACGGTATGCTCGCCCGCTTGTCCCGAAGCGCATAAATTCGTAAAGATAACCGAACCGACGGTTGAAATGACCTTCTCGGTCAATGATTCACCGTTTGCGGGCAAGGACGGCAAGTTCGTAACGACCCGCCATCTGCACGACAGACTTTTCCGCGAACTTCTCCGCGACGTTTCCTTAAGGGTTGAGGAAACTGGTTCGGCTGATTCCTACCGCGTGTGCGGCAGGGGCGAAATGCACCTTTCGATTTTAATCGAAGAAATGCGCCGCGACGGCTACGAATTTCAGGTTTCAACGCCTAGAGTAATGTTCAAGGAAATCGACGGCGTTAAATGCGAACCCGTCGAAAGACTTATCGTTGACGTTCCCGACGACGCGACGGGCGCGGTTTTCCAGAGTATGGGCAATAGAAAAGGCGAGCTTCTGCATATGTCGGCTATAGGC
>CAYXXB010000113.1:0-3135 GCA_964468955.1 uncultured Clostridia bacterium
GGAAGTCCTTGCAGAAGTTTTTCCAATATAAGAACCATTCCAAATCTGTTCCGGGCTTGCAGAAGAATTCAAGCTCCATCTGCTCGAACTCGCGGACGCGGAAAATAAAGTTTCCGGGGGTGATTTCGTTGCGGAAGGATTTGCCTATCTGACCTATGCCGAAAGGCACTCTCATACGCGCCGCCCTCTGAACGTTTTTAAAGTTTACGAATATGCCCTGCGCCGTTTCGGGGCGGAGGTACACGGTGTTCACGCTGTCTTCCGTAACGCCCTGGAACGTTTTGAACATCAGATTGAATTTTCTTATGGAGGTGAAGTCGCTCTTTCCGCAGACGGGGCAGACGACGCCTTTTTCGTTTATGAACGCTTCCAGCGCGTCGTTATCCATTGCCTCGACTTTTTCGTTAAGTCCGTGCTTTGCGCAGTAAGCTTCAACCAAATTATCCGCTCTGTGGCGGGT
The DNA here is from genome assembly GCA_964468955.1 of uncultured Clostridia bacterium. GTDB lineage: Bacteria > Bacillota > Clostridia > Christensenellales > Borkfalkiaceae > Coproplasma. The sequence goes on from CAYXXB010000113.1 coordinate 461, forward strand.
CTTGCAGTTTTTGCAGTCCATAAGGGGGTCGGAAAATCCGCCCAAGTGTCCGCTCGCTTTCCACGTGCGGGTGTTCATTAAAATCGCGCAGTCAAGCCCCGTGTTCAAGGTGTTTTCCTGTACGAACTTTTTCCACCACGCTTTTTTTACGTTGTTCTTGAACTCAACGCCCAAAGGACCGTAATCCCACGTGTTGGCAAGACCGCCGTAAATTTCGCTTCCGGGGAAAATAAATCCTCTGTTCTTGCAAAGCGCAACCAATTTTTCCTGCGTAACCGCTCTCTTCTTTTCAGCCATTTAACTTATCTCCTTCGGCGCGCACTTGGCAATAATGCGCCCTTTTAGTTTTAGGTGTAGTTTTAAATGCAAGTTTGATTTAAACGTTGATTAAAACTCCGCCTTAGTTTATTTATAATTTTATTCTTATCTTGCGGTTAAGTCAAGTAAATAAAGGCGGCTTTTGCTTTACAGGCGGGCTGTCATTAAAAAATAAAAAACAATAAAAAAGTTGCGTTAATTTCTATACTTTTGACGATACGGTGTGATATAATAGTTTTACTATTATAAAAATCACGGCAAAGAGGAAAATGCGGATAATGCTCAACGATATTGAAATCGCGGAAAGCGCTGAATTACAGGATATCAGGGTAATTGCTAAAAAGCTCGGTTTAAACGAAGACGAGTTGGAACTCTACGGAAAATACAAAGCGAAAATAAATATCGGAAAGTACGCGCCGAAATCCAAACTCATTCTGGTTACGGCAATCAACCCGACGGCGAGCGGAGAGGGTAAAACCACCGTATCTATCGGTCTTGCTGACGGGCTTTCAAGAACGGGTAGAAAAGCCTGCCTCGCTTTGAGAGAACCTTCCTTAGGCCCCGTGTTCGGCATCAAAGGCGGAGCGGCGGGAGGCGGCTATGCGCAGGTCGTGCCTATGGCTGATATAAATTTGCATTTTACGGGCGACTTGCACGCGATAACCGCGGCGAACAACCTGCTCTGCGCGATGATAGACAATCACATATTCCGCGGCAACGCCCTCGACATAAAGGAAGTTTATTTCCACCGCTGTATGGATATGAACGACAGGGCGCTGCGCGATATCACGCTCGACTGCCCCGCAGGCAGTATGAAAGGGTGCGAAAGCTATTCCAGAAAGGAAAGCTTTTCGATAACGGCGGCAAGCGAGGTTATGGCTATTTTGTGCCTTGCCCGCGATATAGCAGATTTAAAAAAGCGCCTCGGCAACATAATCGTTGGCGAAAATTCGCAGGGTGAATACGTGTACGCGCGCGATTTGAAAGCGGACGGAGCTATGGCAACGCTGTTAAAGGACGCGATAAATCCCAACCTTGTACAGACTTTGGAAGGCACTCCCGCAATCGTTCACGGCGGACCGTTCGCAAACATTGCGCACGGTTGCAATTCGGTGAGGGCTACGCTCGCGGCTATGACCCTTTCCGACTACACGGTTACGGAAGCGGGCTTCGGCGCGGATTTGGGCGCTGAAAAATTCCTTGATACCAAGTGCAGACTTGCGGGTATTCAGCCGGACTGCGTGGTGGTGGTTGCAACCGTCAAGGCGTTAAAGCTTCACGGCGGTGCGGACAAAACGACGCTTTCCGAAGAAAACGTTCCCGCTTTGCAAAAGGGACTTCCCAACCTCATAAAGCACGTGGAAAACGTGATAAACGTTTACAAAAAGCCCGTCGTCGTGGCAATGAACAGATTCTTCACCGATACGCAAAAAGAGATTGAAACGGTTATGAACGCATGTGCGCAAATGAGCGTTAAAGCCGTGTTCACGGACGTGTTCTTAAAGGGCGGCGAAGGCGGCAAGGAGCTTGCGGAAGAAGTCGCAAAAGCGTGCGAAATAAAGAGCGAGCTTCACTATTCCTACGATTTGAACGACGATATTAAAACTAAGATTGACGGAATTGTAAAAAACGTTTACGGCGGTGACGGCGCGGACTATTCGGAAATCGCTCAAAAGAAGATTGCGGATATGGAAGCAAAGGGAATCAAGGGTTTGCCTGTGATTATCGCAAAAACGCAGTATTCCCTTTCCGACGACGCTTCAAAACTTGCAAGACCCGGAGGGTTTAGAATTTTCGTAAGGGATATAGAACTCCGCGGCGGTGCGGGATTCGTGGTCGCGATTGCGGGTGCGGTTATGCTTATGCCCGGTCTCGGCAAAGTCCCCTGCGCGGAACATATCGATATTGACAGCAACGGCAAAATAACAGGGTTATCGTGATCCCCCAATAAATTTTCTAAATAATTAACTTAGCAAGCAAAACCGCGCTTTTGCGTAGCGCGACCCAATTTGCGAATACTTTCGTCTCAATAGGTGAATTTTTGCAATTTCTAATAATTGAGGGCTATGATAAATATTGCAAAAAGAGGGCAACGCCCTAAAATTCGTAAATTTTGATTTTGCGCAAAAAATTAAAATTTACGAGAAAGGAATTATTTATGGAACTTCCCGAAGCTACTAATTTTATTGAACAGATTATAAACGAAGAGTTGGAAGCGGGCAAATTTTCTTCCCGCAATAACGAGATAACGGTGCGTTTCCCGCCCGAACCCAACGGCTATCTGCACATCGGTCACGTTAAAGCGCTGTGCATCAATTTCGGCGTTAAGGAAAAATATCACGGCAAGCTCAACTTGC
>CAYXXB010000114.1:0-2907 GCA_964468955.1 uncultured Clostridia bacterium
GTTGAGCGATAGGTTCGATTATGGGGAGAATTTCCTGTAAGGAAGAAATCTTTTTATCGGTAATCAAAATGTAAGGGGAGTCGAGAACGGCTTCCATTTTTTCGGTGTTGGTTACCATGTAAGCTGAAGCGTAGCCTCTGTCGAACTGCATACCGTCAACAGTGGTGAGTTCGGTGGTCATCGATTTGCCCTCTTCAACGGTGATAACGCCGTCTTTGCCTACGATTTCCATAGCGTTTGCGATAAGTTCGCCAATCTTTTCGTCGCCTGCGGAAATGGATGCAACCTGTGAAATTGCAAGCTTGTTTTCAACAGGCTTGGAAATCGCTTTGATTTTCTCAACTGCGGTATCGACCGCATTCGAAATACCCTTTTTCAAAATCATGGGATTTGCGCCTGCGGCAAGGTTTTTAAGCCCTTCGCGGATAATTGCCTGCGCCAAAACCATAGCGGTAGTAGTGCCGTCGCCCGCAACGTCGTTCGTTTTTGTAGAAACTTCTTTAACGAGCTGAGCGCCCATATTTTCGAACGGGTCTTCAAGTTCGATTTCCTTTGCTATAGTTACGCCATCGTTGGTAATGAGGGGAGCGCCGTATTTCTTGTCGAGGACTACGTTTCTGCCTTTAGGACCGAGCGTAATTTTGACTGTGTCGGCAATTACGTTAACGCCGTTTTCCAATGCTTTTCTTGCTTCGTCGCCGTATTTAATCTGTTTAGCCATATTAATTAACTCCTTTCAATCAGTCTACAATCGCCAGAATATCGCTCTGACGGATAATTGTGTATTCTTTGCCGTCGATTTTAACTTCCGTACCGCTGTACTTGGAAAGAAGAACTTTATCTCCGACTTTAACCTGCATTGTAACCTCCTTGCCGTCGATAACTCCGCCGGGACCAACCGCAACAACGGTGCAGGTGGAAGGCTTTTCCTGAGAAGCTGCGGTGAGAATAATTCCGCCTTTGGATTTTTCCTCTGCCTTAACCGCTTCAACGACTACCTTATCGAATAAGGGTTTAATACTCATCTGTTAATTCCTCCGAACTAAAATTTTTATACAAATAATTTATAAACTAAGTAAAATTAAATCAAACAGAGTAAAGTAAAAAATTGCATTTTAAAATAAGTTATGGTAAAATAAATTTATTAATGATAAGGAAAAGTATTTTTATGGATAAATGGGATAAGCGGTTTATGGAAATGGCTGAACAAATCGGAAGTTGGTCGAGCTGTTTTCAGGAAAACAGACACGTCGGCGCGGTTATCGTGAAAAATAAGCGCGTCATTGCGACTGGCTATAACGGCGCTCCTCAGGGCATTAAGAGCTGTGCGGACAAAGGCGTTTGTATGCGCAAGGAACAGGGCATAGAAAGCGGTACGAGGCACGAGCTGTGTTACGCCGTCCATGCCGAGCAAAACGCTATAATTCAGGCGGCGAGAGTAGGTTGCAGTGTGGAAGGCTGTACACTGTACTGCACACACCAGCCCTGCGTAATATGCGCAAAAATCATCATCAACGCAGGTATTTCCCGCGTGGTTTATAAAGAAGGTTACCCCGACAATTTTTCAATGCAATTATTTGAAGAAGCAGGGGTAAAAGTGGAAAAATACTGCGATTTACAATAAAATTTCAAGGAGATATTTAAAATGAGCAATCCCGTAGCTACGATTACTATGAAAAACGGCAAAACTATCAAAGTCGAGCTGTATCCCGATAAAGCGCCGAACACGGTAAACAATTTCATTTCGCTTGCCAATTCGGGCTTTTACGACGATTTGATTTTTCACCGCGTCATTAAAGGGTTTATGATTCAGGGCGGCGACCCTGCGGGCGTAGGAACGGGCGGCCCCGGATATCATATAAAAGGCGAGTTTGCATTGAACGGCTTCAAAACGAATGATATCAAACATTCGAGAGGCGTAATTTCAATGGCGCGCGCTTATCATCCAAACAGCGCAGGTTCGCAGTTTTTCATTATGCACGCAAACGCTTCCTCGCTTGACGGTCAGTATGCGGCGTTCGGCAAGGTTATGGAAGGTATAGAAACTGTGGACGAAATAGCTTCAGTTCCCACGGACTATAACGACAAGCCGAAAAACGACCAGACGATAAAAACAATCAGGGTTGAAACGTTCGGCGTTAATTATCCCGAACCCGTAAAAGCATAAATTATATGAACAGAAAAACTGTTACGGCAATCGCCCTCGGTGTGCTTGCGGCGGCTGTCGCTTGTATCATTGCGGGATTAATAATGTACTTTACGGCAACGCATAATGCGGTCCTGTTGCTAATCGGAATATTTATGATAGCAATGGGGGCAATTATGGCAATCGTGCCGCTGATATTTCTGATAATCGTTTTAATTTCGGTTATCGCTGCGAAAAAAAATAAATAGAAATACGGAGCAGATTTATGGCAGACAACAGCATATATACAAACCCTTTGATAACACGCTATGCGAGCAGGGAAATGGCGGAAGCTTTTTCCGACGAAAAACGTTTTAAACTTTGGCGTAAACTTTGGATAGCCCTTGCGGAATCCGAAATGGAACTCGGACTTAACATAACGCAAGGTCAGATCGACGAACTTAAAAAATACGCGGAAGATATCAATTTCGAACTTGCGGAAAAATTCGAAAGGGAAGTAAGACACGATGTTATGGCGCACGTAAAAGCTTACGGCGAACAGGCGAAGAGTGCAAGACCCATAATTCACCTCGGTGCGACGAGTTGTTTCGTTGACTGCAATTCCGAATTGATTATGTACCGCGACGCTTTGGCAATAATAAAGAAAAAGCTTGTAAACGTTATGGACAAGCTTAAAAACTTTGCATTGAAATATAAAGATTTGCCCACGCTCGGTTTCACGCACCTTCAGCCTGCGCAGTTGACTACGGTCGGCAAGCGTG
>CAYXXB010000115.1:0-2696 GCA_964468955.1 uncultured Clostridia bacterium
CGTCAGCTTCCCAAGCTGATTTCGGCGGGTCCGACTCCCGTCGCCTGCTCCAAACAAAAAACAGAACCCTCAAAAGGTTCTGTTTTTTTATATGCATAGCTAATTTTTTAAAATCCCATGTCTGCAAGTTCGTTTAATAATTGAAGATAAAAGCCGATAATACGTTCTTTCTTTTTGCGTTTCATCATAAAGCCTGCAATTTCTGCGTGGGAGAGGGAATCTTCTATACAGTTTCCGCGGTAATTCTCGAATTTAGAGGAATCCACCGAGACAAGACCGTCCGTATCCTTTTTTTCTAACCGTTTGGAGAAAAAATAGGGAATTACCATTATGAAGTCATCGCGCCCTCTTTTTAACGTGGCGGAATAGCTTTGGCAGTAAACTTTTTCTGAAAATCCGATAAACTCGGCTTCGTCCCGCTGTTGCAGCTGTTTACACACTTCCATACAATTCGGGTGTTTATCGCCAAAAATCCTATACCATAAGTTAATCCAAAAGGCAATGAACTTTAAAAGCCACTTAGGATAGCTTAGAATATACGAAGCAATGGGAGAACCGAGGTGGGGAGTGCAAAGCGTTGTGAGTGAAGCAACTTTATCTTCCATTCCGAGTGACTGTATCATACGTATGCTATCGAGTCCACCTTTGGAATGGGCAATAAGATTTACCTTTTCGGCGTGTTCATTTTCGAGAATTTTCTCAACGTAATTTCTTAGTTGAGCGGCGTTATTTTCAATTGTGCCGAATCCGTCCGTTGGTGCGGTGCTAACGGAATATCCGTTCTTTTTCAGATATTTTTCTATTTTTCCGAAAGATTTGAAAAACAGATTATCTTTTAAGATAATACCGTGTACCAAAACGACGGGATAACGCGTTGAGTTCATAAAAATATTAAAACGTACTTAAATTACTGAATTGTTTCAACGTTAATGAGGTTGGAGTTGCCGCTCTTGCCGTTGGGCGTACCGCCCGTAAGAACGATTTTATCGCCCTTGGTAACGAGCTTGCTGTCCATAGCCGCACGTGTAGCGTAATGGAAGAGGACGTCAACAGAATAGAATTCCTCACTCATAACGGGAATAACACCCCAGCTTAAAGCAAGCTTTCTGTAAGCTCTTTCGTCGGTCGTCATACCGATAATATCTATCATAGGTCTGAAACGGGAAACCGTTCTCGCCGTGCCGCCCGTACGCGTACAAACTACTATTACTTTCGCGCCTATATCCTGTGCAAGCGTACAAGCGGAGTGGGAAAGCGCTTCCGCAAGATTTTTGATATGGTAAGCGCTGTCTTCGATGTATGCGATGTATTGAGTGTTCGCTTCCGCCTGCTGTGCGATTTTAGCCATTGCTCTGACCGCTTCCACGGGGTATGCGCCCGCAGCCGTTTCGCCCGAAAGCATAATGGCGGAGGAGCCGTCGTAAACCGCGTTAGCAACGTCTGAAATTTCAGCTCTCGTAGGGCGGGGCTGTTTAATCATAGATTCGAGCATTTCCGTCGCCGTAATCGAGCGCTTGCCGCGAATTCTGCACTTTTTGATAATCAGCTTCTGAATTGCGGGCAATTCTTCGAAAGGTACTTCGACGCCAAGGTCGCCGCGGGCAACCATTATGCCGTTGCTCACGTCGATAATCGAATCGAGGTTGTTTACGCCCGTGCGGCTTTCGATTTTAGCAATAAGTTCAATCTGGTCGTTAACGTCGCCGCATTCTCTCAGCCAGTTGCGCACTGCGATAATGTCTTCCGCACACGAAACGAAAGAGCAAGCTACGAAGTCGATTTCCTGCTCGACGCCGAATTTCAAGTCGGCTTTATCCTGTTCGGAAAGATATTCCATTTTCAGCGTTTTGTCGGGGAAGAACATCGATTTTCTGTTGGAAAGTTCGCCGCCGATAAGCGTTTTGCAGATAACGTTGGGCTTTTCCACTTTCTCGACTTCGAATACCATAAGTCCGTTGTTCAGAAGGATTTTATCTCCGGGGAACATCTGCTCGCAAATGCCCGTAAAGGAAACCGAAACTCTTGTTTCGTCGCCTATTATATCTTCCGTTGTAAAAATAAACGTATCGCCGTCGTGCAGCGTAATTTTTCCGTTCTTAAAGGTCTTTATTCTGAATTCGGGACCTTTCGTGTCGAGCAGAATGGGCAGGGGAACTTTCTTTTCTTCACGCACCTTTCTGATCATCTCGATTTTTTTCAAGTGGTCTTCGTGCGTTCCGTGGGAAAAGTTAAGCCTTACTACGTTCATACCCGCGTCAATCATATCGGATAAAATCTTTTCATTGTTGCTGGCAGGTCCGAGAGTGCAAATAATTTTAGTTTTCTTCATAGAAATCTCCACAAAATTTTTTATCAATTATATTCTAAAATAAAAACCGTCAAATTGCAATTATTATTTCAAAATAGTTGTGCGAAAATATTCTATTGTGTTAAAATTAAGAAAACCCGAGTTAATTATACGGTTGCGGGCAAAGAAATTTGCGTGAGGAAAGTCCGAGCATCGCAGGGCAAGGGTGCCTGTTAACGGCAGGTGAAGGCGACTTTAAGGAAAGTGAACAGAAATATACCGCAGACTTGTTAAGTCTGTAAGGGTGGAATGGCGAGGTAAAGGCTCACCGCGGGGGAGGTAACTCCTTCGGCAAGTCAAACCCCACCCGATGCAAGATTGGGATATAAGCTCGCTTAAATGCGGGGGC
>CAYXXB010000116.1:0-2666 GCA_964468955.1 uncultured Clostridia bacterium
ATGCCCGTAATAAGTGCTTTTTTCATTTTACCTCCTTGCTCCCGAAAAGAGAGCGGTAACCGACTACTTCCCAATACGGAACACGCCTTAACGGCGGCTTTCGTCCGCTTTTTGTGCGTTATGCTCTCGCAGTACGTCGCTGTACAGCTTCGCGCATACCGCAAACAAATCAACTAGAAATACGCTCGTTAAGGTGCTTCGCAATTTTAAGATAACAAATTTTGATTTAGACAAGGCAAAGACCGCAGGCAATCCAAAGACGGATTGGCAAGGGCTTTAACAAAGTATAAGACAAAATTTGTACTTAAAATCGTGTACGGTATTGGAAGTAGTCGGTTTATGTTATCGTTGCAATTATTATGAATAATCCCGAAAAAGTTATGCGTAAGTTTTTTTGCAAAATTTATAAGCGGCGTTTTCGGATATAAAAAAGCCCTTCCCGAAACTTTGGGAATGGCGCTTTGGGGGAAAGATAGGCGCTTACGCCTTTGCGAAAAACTTATTTATAATATCGTAAAGAAGAGAGCGGTACTGCACGTCGTAAGTCGCCGAAGTGAAGCAAAGAGGGGGATAGATTACGCACCACCAATTGTCGCCCGTACCCGTGCCGAGTTCGACTATCAGCGCATCGTAAACGCCCGCTTCCAAAGTCAAATCGCCGTAAACTCGTGTGGGGAAATTTTCACTTCGTACGCTAGCCTTCGCACCATATGTATAACCGCGTTCCGTTAATGCGTTTCTACACACGTTTTCTATCTCTGGGATAAGTTTGTTCATTGTTTCTATCGCCGCTTCCTTGGTCACACATTCGGCAACGTAGGGGGTGATAAATTTAACCACTTCGTCCTTGACTTCGTATTTAACCTGTTGGTCTTCCGCCGAGTTGGAGTTTGCCCTAACGTGTATTCTCAGGTAGTCGTTTTCCGCCTGAGCGGGGGTGGCGGGAAAAGCGTTAACGCAGAAAATAGTTGCGATAACCGCAATAATTACAAACGCTGCAATATATATTTTTTTCATAACTTTAATAACTCCTTTTGTTCCGATTGACGATGAAGTTATTAACTGGTATGAAAAAATTTATACGCTAACCGTAAAAAATTTTTTGTATAAAAAGAGCGGAGCGGAAAATGTCTTTCCGCTCCGCGTGTTTGAATATTTATAGTTATTATTTTTTCGTTGTGTTTTTCTTTGTCTCCGTGCCGCTTTTTTTCTTGGAGGGGGTAGTCGTTGTGTCTTTCTCTGTAGTGTCGGGTTTTGTTTCCTCTACGGTTGCCGTTTCCGCAGCTTTCGGCGGAGTTTTCGTTCTTGTGGTTGTCGGCTTTTTAGGCGCGTCTTTCGGTTTGTCAGACGTTATTACCAGTGCTGTAGCGCTTTCGGTATCGGGGTGGTAAACTTTCTGTTCGTATATAACCTGCGTCGTTTTCAACGTAACTAATTCGGTTTGGTTGTGGCGGGCAATTCCCTTTTTCATTGCCGCTTGCTCTTGGAAGTTATCCAGCGCCTGCAAAAACCTTTTCTGAACGCCCTCGTCCAGAATGGCGATGCGGTTCTTGAAAATTTTGCGCATAAACTTGGGGATAAGAATAAGGCTTTGGCGCATTTCGAATGTAAGGCTTTGGATGTAGTAATTAAACCGTGCAAGCTTGCCTACGCTGTCGTCTCCGTCGGCAAAAAAGTTGTCTATGTCCGCCGTAATTTTGACGCATTGGCGGATGTTTTTGCCCGACGTCACAAAGTTTCGGATAACGGGTATCAACAGCGACCAGCACGCAACCACGTAGTATATACTGTTAATTGCGAACTGGGTGCCTACGACCAGCCATATAACGGCCGCCGTCACTATTACCGACATAAGCACGCCGTAGAGTATGCGCATAATACCGAGAAGATATTTTGTTTCCGAGGAGTCGTACCTGTTAATAAACAGATAGCAATACTTTTCGGGAATGTTGCTCGGTACGGCGTAAGCGCCGACGTATTCGGTCTTGCGCTTGGGGTTGTAAAGCTCCGTGCCGCCTTGACGTATTGAAATTTCGTGCAGCTCGTTGGTCATTTCCCTGTCGTATTCTATGTAAGAAAAAGGGGTGAGGGTTATCTGCGTTTCGAACAGCTGTTTTAACCTGATTGCACGCTCTTTCGAATCGGAAAGGATGTTGGAAAGGAATTCGCTTAATACGTTCAGCCCGAGAGAAATGAAGGAGCTGGTGATTTTTATTGCGTTAGAGGTGCTGGGAATAAAAATCATTATCAGCGGGATAAAGTTCAGTAAATACAAAAATATCTTTACCGCTTTAAGCTGATTGAATATTTTGTTGGAAGCGACGTAGGTGCGAACGTTCTGTTCGTAATATTCCCTTGTCTGTACTTCGTTTTTCATTATTCTTTTCCCTCTGCGCTGTTTTTGCTTAAGTTTGCTTAGGCTATTTTAGCATATCGCCGCAGTAGTTGTCAATCGCAACCGTTTGGTAATTTTTCTTCTTCTGTGGGTGCGGCACATATTCATTTGAACAGTACATACAATATATAGTGGTAGAACCGCACGGCTCACCTATTCGCCAAAAATTTTTATAAAAAATAAAAGAAAAGCTAAAAAAATGCTTGCGTTTTGAAAGTTTATTTGTTATATTATTTAAGCGTTCGGGAGCTTAGCTCAGTTGGGAGAGCAA
>CAYXXB010000117.1:0-2510 GCA_964468955.1 uncultured Clostridia bacterium
ACTTGTCAACATTAATAGTGTAAGATTACTGTACTGTTATCCCGATATGATTGACGACGAACTGATTGCAGAGATAAGGGATAACCCGAAAATAATTAAATACCTCGATATTCCGCTCCAGCATAGTGAAGACAGAGTGCTTAAACTGATGAACAGGCGGGGGAGCAGGGAAGAATATCTGAATTTAATTGCAAAACTTCGCAAAGAAATTCCCGATATTGCAATCCGCTCAACTTTTATAAGCGGTTTTCCCACGGAAACGGAAGAAGAAAGCGCGGCAATGTGCGAATTTTTAAAGCAAGCCAAACTTACAAATTGCGGTTTTTTTGCATATTCACGCGAACCCGATACGCCCGCATACAAACTGAAAGGTCAAATAACAAGCGGCGAAAAGAGAAAAAGGGTGAAGCGCTTATACGCAGTTCAGCGCGATATTTCACGCGAGTATTTGCAAGGATTTATAGGTAAAAAAATAACTGTGCTGTGCGACGGCATAGATTACGATAAGTCGTGCTTTTTCGGCAGAGCGTATTTCAGCGCACCCGACATAGACGGCAAAGTTTATTTCAATGCGCCAAACGCAGTTCAGGGCGAATATTACGAAGTTTACATTATGTCATGCAGTGATTACGATTTATACGGATGCACGGAGGATTATTGCGATGAGTGAAAAAGAAGAGGAAGGACAAAACAGCAAATTTTATAAATTCGTGGCGGGTAAGGGTGTAATGAATTTGCCCAATAAGCTCACTATTTCAAGAGTGCTTATGATACCGCTTTTCGTTTTGTTTTTCTATCTCGATTTTAAAGGACATTTTTTCTGTTCGCTTGCGGTCTTTGCAATTGCCAGCTTTACAGACTTTTTAGACGGCTACCTTGCACGTAGATATAAACTTGTTACTAATCTCGGCAAATTCTTGGATCCTGTAGCCGATAAAATACTTGTGGCTTCGGCTATGATAATTATGTTGACTAAACCATATTTCTTCAACGCTTATTTAGGCGATTGGGTAATAATCTGCGCAGGATGCTGTGTTGCCGTAATTCTCGCAAGGGAGCTTATCGTCAGCGGATTCCGTATGGTTGCCGCCGATGCAAGAGTGGTTATCGCCGCGGATAAGATTGGCAAATTCAAAACCGTTTTCCAAATGATGAGCCTTATCTTATTGCTTGTTTTTGCGGGCTTTGTGGAATTTTTCAACGGCACTGCCATAAAAGTTCTCAATTATATCGGGCTTATTCTGTTTGCAATAGCAACACTTTTAACGATTATCTCAGGCACGAATTACTTAATTAAAAACAGACAAGTTTTGAAAATATGAATTCAGTTGATAAAAGCCAAAACAAAAATCATAAATGCGTATTGCTCGCGTTCGAAAATAAACGCTTAACCGATTTTTCGGGGCTAGAGCGTGTCGCTTCTGAGTACGCGTCGCGCGGATATTATTTTGATAAAATCAGCCGCGTCGCGTTCGATAACTCAGACGAAATCGTGCGTGCGATAAAAGACGGAGCAAACAATTACGAAAATATTTTTCTTTACTATCCTAAGCAGATGGATAAAACGGTAAAGGATTTTGTTTCCGCGTTGCTAAACTCTCAGTTTGACGGTTTAGGTGTGCTTTCAAGCGGTAACGTTACGGCATTTGCTCTTTTTTCCGACGGCGAGAATCGCATTTCGTTCGACGAAATCAAAGATATTTTGGATAGAAAGCACGGCGTGGTGTACGACAGAGCCGTAATAAAAGTTGTTTGCGCGCCTGCGAATTTATTTGAAAGCGCAATACAAAACGCAAAGAGGGCTTTGTATTCGTCGTCTGCGGATAGTTCGGCTTATATTAACGTCACGGACAATTACGGCGATTGCCGTATTGAAATAGTTTATTCAAATACAACCCCAAAAATGGTTGTCGACGGCGCGGTCAGGGAAATTGTCAAAAAGCTGAACGACTACGTTTACGCAATGGAAGATATTGCGCTGACCGAGCAGTTATTCAGACTGTTAAAGCTTCGCCGTATGAAGATTTCTGTAGCGGAATCGTTCACGGGCGGCGGTGTGTGTAAACATCTGGTGGACGTTGCGGGCATTTCGGAAGTGTTTTACGAAGGGCTGAATACCTATTCCAACCAATCGAAGATGCAAAGGCTCGGTGTAAACGAAATGACGCTTATGCAGCGCGGTGCCGTCTCTGCGGAAACGGCAAGAGAAATGGCGGAAGGGCTGTTAAATTCTGGCAATTGCGACGTCGCGGTTGCAACTACGGGCATTGCGGGACCTAAGTCAGACAACAGCGATAAGCCCGTCGGATTGGCTTTTATTGCCGTTGGTTCTTTAAATCGCGGAATATTGGTTTACAGGTTCAATTTTGTCGGTGACAGACAGACTATTACCCAAACGGCAATAAATCAGGCTTTGTTTTTAGCCTATAAAGAGTTAAAATAATCAGGAGATTACATATATGAACGAAGAAAAATTCAAAGCGTTAAACTCAACCATTGCAATGATTGAA
>CAYXXB010000118.1:0-2447 GCA_964468955.1 uncultured Clostridia bacterium
TTATAATAGACGGCACACAAAAATTCAAGCGTTTTTGCGTGCCGTTTTTATTTTTTATTTAAAAATTTTTTATTCTCCGACAAGTAATGCGCGGGGGGCTATCTTTTTGATTTTGAGAGATAACAAACACGCTATGCCGAACGACAGTGCAATCAGTCCTATGCCCGCAACCGCGATAAAGCCGATCGGTGTAGTAAACGTGCATTTCATAATTCCCAGACTACTGAAAAATAAGCTTAAAATCGGGTTCATAACAAGTCCGCTTACGGCAAGTCCTATTACCGTCGAGATAATAATTGCGGGCATAAACGACAGTGCCGTCTGCAGTATAAGTTGCCCCGTGGTAAAACCAAAAGACTTTAAAATTCCGTAGTCGCGCTTTTTATTATTCAGCATAGTACGCACAAGCAAATACAATACGAACGCAATAATTATTGCCGAAAGCACCAGAATGGCTATGACGATTATAGTGATAAGTGAAACGTACACTTCCGCGACGGACTGAATGGTAGATTCTATGTTAATCGTCGTGTTAACGCTGCCGGAAAATTTTTCTTTAATTTCCGCATTGAATGAATCGATGTCGACTCCTTCCGCAAGGTTGATATAATAGCTTACGTTTGAGAAAGCACCCAACCGCTCGTAGCCAGACCGCGTCATAAGTCCGTCGCGTCCCAGATAATTGGTAATCTGCGTTAGACCGCTTATAAGATACTTTTCGGTTTTGCCGTTTGCAGTGATTTCAATTTCGTTGCCAACCTCAAAGCCTTTCTCTTTTGCATATTTAGCGCCGATTGCAATTTCATTCTCGTATTTGGGAAACCTTCCGTCGTAAACGACTGCTGAATTATTCACCTTTGAAAAATCGTCGCAAACAGTAGTCAGAAGTTCCGCTCCGCCGGAATGCGTAACGTTAATTGTATTATAGAGGTAAGCCTTTTCAACACGGCTGTCGGCATCCGTAACCCTTAAAAATTCTTCCTCGGTTTCCACGTTCACGTTTATACAGCTATCCGCCGTTTCGCCGACTATGAGATTTAAAAACGGCGTCATATCTACGATTATGTTTTCTGTCATTATTCCCGAAAATACTACGACGAGCGACAGAACGAGCATAGTAATACAAACGGTTATATTGTGTTTTACACCCGACAGAGTGGTTTTGAGTGCAAGGGCGAAATTTAAGGGCGCTTTCGTCTTTTCGAGGGGAATGTGATTGCGTTTAAAGTTGTGCGTCTGAATTCCTGACCGCAACGCTGCGATAGGTTCAATTTTCTTTATTCTGCGCGAAGCAAGCCAAACTACCAGTGCAACCGTGCCGCATAAAATCAAAAGCGAAATGAGTATGGGCAACGGCAAAAAGTGAATCGCATAGGGGATACCCGTCTGTGCAATCATCATCGTATTGATTGCGGGGAAAAGCGCGTACGACAGCGCCGCTCCGACGATTGCCGCAATCAAGGTCAGAGCCAAGAACTGCAATAAAAGCGAATAAATAAGCTGTCTTGAGGTATAGCCCGCGGCTTTTAATGCCCCGAGGTTTTTCATATTTACCTGAATATAGTTAATGATATTAGATACGATAACGACCAGCGCTATCAAAAGCACGAGGAAAGCCATCGAGCTTATTACTATCGAACAAATCCCCTGTGAAATATAACGCGCCTGCACGACTATATCGTAGCAGTTGCTTACCATATTGACGTTGGGGAATCTCTCGGAAACCGCGCTTTTCAAAGCGGCTTCGAAGTTCAAGTTTTCCGACAAATCGCTTAAGCGTACAGAGCATAGCGTAGCTTTGGGAGCATAGCCCGAAGTTTCAAGTTCTCCATACTTATCCTCGGTAAGAATGAATTCCGCCATACCGCAGTTATGAGAGCCGTTCATAACGCTGTTGAAAAATCCGCAAACGGTGTATTCGACAGTATGACTGCCTATGGAAATTTCAATGGGCTTTCCGACTGCAATATCGTTCGTTTTGTAAAGCATCGGCAGATATATTCCGCTTGATATATTGCCTTTCTCGACAATTTCGGCTTTTCCGATGGAACGCGACAATGCTGTATCCTTATCCATAAAAATAAACCAACTGTTCATTTCACCGCCGTTATAGTCAAAAGTTACGGTCATATGCATACAACTATCTAAGCGGAACTGCGATACGCGGCTGTCGTTTGCGAGAGTTTGGTTTAAAAATTCACGAGCTTCTCCTTCGCTGTCGTCAACCGTAACCGTGACGTGTTCGGCGTTGAGTTTATCGTGGTATCTGTCGAAGTTGGCTTTATAGTCCATAGACAGCATAAGCCATAAATTGAGCATTAACGCGGCAATTAAAATTAGCACGACGATAGCGACCGTCTGTCCCTTTGCCTTGCGCATATTGGAGCGCGCAATAAGAAATAACTTTCTCATTTTACCACCCCATTTCTTTTAAGAATGCGGAAAGC
>CAYXXB010000119.1:0-2330 GCA_964468955.1 uncultured Clostridia bacterium
GTTACCCTTATTCATCTGCAACATAGGCGTGTACGTTGCCTGCCTTTCGGTGATACTTAAAAAGCGCGTGCTGTATGCAATTTCATTTTTCGTGCATGCGGTCGGCGCGCTGACTGTGTTCGTGTACTTCGGCAAGGACGATATGTCCAACTACGGAATTATCTGCAGCTACTCTATACTGTACTTCTGCTTAACACACTGTCTGCTGTTTGCGCTGTGCGTTCTGCCCACCGCACTCGGGCACTATAAATTCAGACCCAAGGACTGCATTGTTCCCCTTATATATTATTGTATCGTAATTATAATAGCGGCGATTGCAAGCGGGCTTGTAACTACGTTCCTGACTACGTACTCATATGACGGATATACGCTTACCGTAGGAGAACTGGGAACCGCCGATATGACCCCGCCCAACTTCGCGTTCACTCAGGTAAACCCCTTGCCGATAGCCGTGTACGTAATACCCTTAAAAATAGGCACTTGCGAGCTGAACCTTTTGTATCTCATACTTTTATACGTTGCGTACGTTTGTCTGTTCTGGGCGTTCACGGGCGCGTACTACGCATTCCTTGCGATACGCAAAAAGGTGCTCAAACCCAAGACCGTTCCCGTGGTTGCAATCGGTGCGCCCGCTCACGATAGCGGCGAAAGCATTGAAGAGACCGCCGCAACCGAAGATACGGAAGAAACCGAAACGGTTGATTAAAAGTAAAATTAAACCCCGCCGAACTCTGTCGGCGGGGTTTTTTGCTGATTGACCCCCGAATATGCCTTAAATAATGCTGTTTTTCAGGGTTTTTGCGGGGAATTGCCATTTCAACGGCAATTTTTAAATTGCCCCCGATATATGCTTGATTTACGCATTTTTTAATAGTGGTGCGCGTACGTTTTAACGGAGTTGGCAATGTTGTGCATGTGGTCGCCGATACGCTCTAAATTGAGCGCAAGCTGCAAGTAAATTGCGCCCGCTTCGGGAGTGCAGTGTCCCTCGTTCATACGGCGCAAATGCGCTTGCTGCATCTTGCCGCAGACGTCGTCGGTTGCCTGCTCCTCGCGCTCTACGTCGGAGATATGCCTCAAATTGATTTCCGCGAAAGTCGATTCAACGAACTTGTAAAGCTCGGTAAGGTGCAAATCCATTTCGCGTATTTCTTCCTTTGCGTGCTCGGAAAATTCCGCCTTGTCGTCCCGCATCTTCTCGGCGTACTCAACAATGTTTTCCGCGTAGTCGCCTATACGCTCTATATCCGAAGTAACGTGATAGAACGAGCTGACTTTGTTCTCGTCCGTTTCAGCCAGATCCTCCAACGAAAGCTTAACAAGGAAAGAGTTTATATATCTGTTGTTTTCGTTTATGCTTTGCTCGGTTGAAGCAAACTGGTCTTTTTGCGACAAATCGCCCGAAAGCAACATATCCAAGGAAAGCTTGTAGTTGGAAAACGCCGCTTTGCTCATCTTTAAAATTTCTTTGCGTACCTGCCCTACCGCTATCGCGGGGGTCTTTAAAAGACGTTTATCAAGCGTTTCGTAATCTTCCGTAGGAACTGACTTGTTCTTCTTTTCGGGAACTATAAGACAAGCAAGCTTGACGAGGTATTTTATAAACGGCAGCAATATTACGGTGGTAAGAAGGTTGAAAACCATATGGAATACCGCTATCTGCCATTCGGTATCGGGAATAAAGCTGTTTAAGAACTTCGCAATGTAATTGCCCGCGAACGCCACGGGGAATATAAATATGATACAGCCCGCCACGTTGAACAGCAGGTGAACCATTGCCGTGCGCCTTGCGTTTACGCTTGCACCCATAGATGATATAAGCGAAGTCAAGCAAGTGCCGACGTTTGCGCCGAGGATTATGCACATAGCCATTTGCAGGGATATGAGGTTGTTGCCCGCAAGGGTGATTATGATACCCGTAAGTGCCGCCGAGGACTGCATTGCCGCCGTTAAAAGTGCGCCCAGAATAAACAGAACTATTATTTCCCAGGTAAGCACTTTGTCGGGGTCGTTGCCGAGTGCAACGAACATTCCGCTTACTGCGCTGTGTACGTTCTCGTTGGCGAGCATTGAATTTACGGCTGTGGACATTACGTTCAAGCCTATGAAAATAAGTCCTATGCCCTGTAAAATGTAGCCTATACGTTTAAGTTTGTCTTTTTTGCCGACCAGCGTTACCACAAAGCCCGCAAAAGCAATCAGTGCGAACACCGCCGCTATCGAGAACTGTGCGCCGCCCGCAGACGATAAAGCCATTATGAACGCGGAAATGGTCGTACCGATATTCGCGCCCATAATAACCGATGCCGCTTGCGTAAGGGTCATAAGTC
>CAYXXB010000120.1:0-2317 GCA_964468955.1 uncultured Clostridia bacterium
GCCATTTCAGCGGGAATCAGCCAGCCTTCGCCCATCTTCACGCCCTGATTCAATACCTTGTCCGCACACTTTCTCAAATGCTCGAAGTCGTGTATCGGGGTGAAATTTCCGTCCTCTTCAAACTGTTTTATAATAGCTTTCTGTTTGCGGTGTAAGCTGTTATAGACAAGCTTGTACACAAACGCAGTTGTCTTGTTATGTCCGTAAAGCGTTCCGTCGTTCACGACGTTGATTATGCAGTAAAGCACGAAATCCATTAATGCTGGAATTACCGGCTCGCAATTTTCGGAAAGCAGAAACCCTTCAAGGTCGTTGTTGCCGAGGTGTGCGTATTTAACGTATATTTCACCGACCACGCCCACTTTCGCCTTAACCGCGTCCGTTCTCTTAACAGACGAAAAGTTCTGAATTATCTGCGCGTTGAGTTTTTTAAGCTTCTTATATTTACCCTTTGAAAACGCTTCAACCACGATTTTTACGCATGCGTCGCGGGCAATATCAGAGGAGCCTGCAACCGCCTCGTACGGCTTAGTCTGGTTGTAGCACCACATTATGCTGTCGCCGTAGAAAATGGCGTATGCAAGCTTCATAATCAGCGAAAAAGGCATTTCCAGCGACGAGTTTTTTTCAAGCCCCGAAAAGTTGAGCGACGTTACGGGAACTTGGGGGAATTCCTTTTGTATTGCCTTTCTTATAAGGGGCATATAGTTGGAAGCACGGCAGCCGCCTCCCGTCTGCGTAATTAAAAACGCGGTCTTGTCCAAATCGTACTTACCGCTTTTCAGCGCGTCGATATACTGACCGACCACGCACAGACAGGGATAACAAGTATCGTTGTGAACGTGCTTCAGCCCCTCGTCTATGACCGAGCGGCTTTCGTTAGTCAATACCTCCACGTCGTAGCCTTGCATTTTCAGAAGCTCCTGAATAATGAGGAAGTGCCACGGGAGCATATTGGGAATTAATATTTTATACGTTGATTTCATTGACTTATCCCACTTGGGATAGCCGTTAGTGTAATCGGTGGTTTTGCTCATAACAGTTTATCTTTCCGTACCGCTCTTTTTAGAGTTTTCGTTGATAGCCGCAAGCAAGCTTCTTAACCTAATTTTAACAACGCCGAGGTTGTTGATTTCGTCGATTTTGATTTGCGTGTAGAGTTTGCCGTTCTTTTCCAAAATGGAACGTACTTCATCCGCCGTGATTGCGTCAAGACCGCAGCCGAATGAAACGAGCTGAACGAGGTTTACGTTTTGGTTTTTAGCAGCAAAGTCCGCGGCACGGTAAAGTCTTGCGTGATACGTCCATTGATTGAGAACGTTTACCTTTACTTCGTCGCCGCGTTCGAACACGCTGTCCTCGGAGAGAACGGCAAAGCCGAGCGAGGTTAAAAGCTTATGTATGCCGTGATTTATTTCGTCGTCGAGGTGATACGGTCTGCCCGCAAGCACTATGATCTGCTTGCCTTCCTTTTCCGCTTTTTTGAGAATTTCGTCCGCCTCGTTCTTTATTTCACGGTGATAATTTTCAAGTCTTGAAAAGCCCTCGTCAAGCGCCTTTGCGACGTCGCGCTTCTTCACTCCGTATTTTGCGAAAACCGCATACAGTTTTTTGACGGTGTTTGTACGCATATTCAAATCAAGGTACGGCATTATGAAGTTTTCGTCGTTCAACCGCTCGTTGTTGGCTTTTAAAAGCTCGGGATAGTACGCTACGACGGGGCAGTTGTAGTGGTTGGTCGAACAGTGCTCGTCTATGTTATAGCTTTCACAGGGCAGGAAAATGAAGTCGACTTTCTTATCCAAAAGGCTTTCTATATGACCGTGCATTAATTTCGCGGGATAGCAAGCGGTATCCGAAGCGACGGTGTGCTGACCCCTGAAATACAGCTCGCGCGAGGATTTGTCGGAAAGCACGACCTCGAAGCCGAGACTTTCGAAAAAGCCCGCCCAGATAGGGAGCTGTTCGTACATACCGAGCTGCAGGGGAAGTCCTACCCTTCCGCGCGTTCCTTTCACGCCCTTTACCGTTTCAGAAAGCGCGCGCTGCTTGTGTGCGTATACGTCCGTATCGTCGGGAGCGGGTTTCAAGCCTGCGCCCTTTTCGCATTTATTGCCTGAAATAAACTTTCTGCCGTCGCCGAAAGAAATAATATTCAGATGGCAGTTAGAAGTACAGCCGTGACAATTCGCCGACTTCGAGGTGTATGCAAAGCTTTCAAGCTCGCTTTCACCGAGCGTAGTGCTTTCGCCCCGCACGTTTTCCATTGCGTAGAGCGCGGCGCCGAATGCGCCCATAAGCCCTGCAATGCCCGGTC
>CAYXXB010000121.1:0-2011 GCA_964468955.1 uncultured Clostridia bacterium
CGTACAGCTTTCTGCCGAGGTCGTTTTTGTACCACTGCGCAATGTTCATATAATAGTTCATTGTCTGCTGTTCCGCGGCGGTGATTGTGGAAGCTACAAGCTTGCTGTACAAATCACTTTCCTGCGCAACCATATGGGGTTTTAAGTCGTCGGAAGGGTAGCGGTGTTCCGCAACTGTAGGTCTGCCGGGCATAATTTCCGTGTACTTGCCGACGAGTACGTCCGCGTCGATGTTCTTGTCAAGCTTTAATAAATTGGCGTATCTGTAAAGGTGGTCGAAGTCTTCTAAAAGCGCGAAATTGAGCGCCTGAATATTGGTTTCGTCCTTTTCATTTTTAGCGAGAACTGCGGTCAAATCTACAGCCAACTGTTCGTATGCAATCGTGGTTTCGAGAATACTTTCATTGAGAGGCTTTAAGCAGCTTATGCGTTTTTGCTGTTGCTGTTCCTGACGGCGAACGACGGATAAAGCTTTTAAAATTTCAGGTTCGTCGCAATGGCGGGCGAATTGGTGCATAAACCAAGCGGATTCGAATTCCGTGCCGTTCATAAGAATTATACGCGTTTTTACGTAGGGGGAAGTCGTTTCTTTATTGTAACTTTTCGGGTACATTTTTCTCAGCGGTAAAAAGTTGTTTTCCAAGCTTTTGCTTTTTTCTTTAATAGGGTTCATATAGATAATTCCTCCGAGTAAGTTTTGAACATTATACTATTCTTTTAAACACGGAAATTACAATTAGTTGACTATCATATTCTGGTTTAATATAATAAACTTAAGAATATGGAAAAGAAATACAAGGTTATAATTGTGGGCGCGGGGCCTTCTGGGTTATCCGCGGCAATTAATTTAAAAAAGCTCGGAGTGAGCGACGTGCTTGTCGTTGAAAGATTTGCTTTCCCGCGATATAAATGTTGTGCAGGCTATATTACTGGTAAAACCAAACTCGCGTACGAAAAACTCGGGTTGGATATCGGCGAATGCAATTATTCTCTTATTAAAGATTTTAAGATTTGTTATAAGAATAAACAAAAAATTCAGATTAACAATAAGTTCCTTTATACCAACGAAAAGATAGACAGAACGGAGCTTGACTACGCCTTTTTCCGCCTTGCAAAGCAGAGTGGTATAGAAGTGCGGGAAAATACCAAAATTTCAGAACATAACCCCAAAAGCAATACGCTTACTCTTAACGACGGAAGCGTTTTAAATTACGAATACTTGATTTTTGCAGACGGCACGACGGGATTTGGCAGCCGATATCAAAAGTGCAAGCGTAAAAATATTGCTATGCAGTTGATTATCGAAAGTGAAAGGGAAGAGGCGATAGATATTCATTTCGGTGTAACCAAAAGGGGATACGGCTGGGTAAGCAGTTACGGCGGCGTGACGAATATCGGGCTGACCGACGTCTACAGCAAGCGAGTGAACTACAGAGAAGTCTTTTCTTCATTTTTGCAATCAGTCGGTATTGATTGCGGCTTAAGCGGATTAAAGGCGGCGTTTACGCCTATAGGAGTAGGAAAAGCGGTAATAAATAAAAATATTTATTTCATCGGCGACGCGGTCGGCGCGTGCGATCCGTTGACCCTTTCGGGATTGCGTTACGGTTTGGAAAGCGGTGGTCTTTGCGCAAAGGCTATAGCGGAAAACAAGAGTAAAATCTACGTACGCCACATAAAAAAACTTAAAAGAAAATTCGGTTTTATGCGCTTTTTACAAAAGATTTTCTATCTTCCGCCCATAAGATTTACAGTATTTTGCATTATGTGTCGCATATTCGGAAAAACGGTTTCATATGCTTTTAATAATATATTCGTAAACAAAAAGTAATTGGGGAATTGGTGCAATAAAATTATAATTTTTTTCAAATTACATTCCTTAACGCTTTGAAAAAGTTTGTCTTTATGGTATTATATATGTAGACGAATATATGCAGGCGTCGCCTATCGGTATGGCGTCAGCTTCCCAAGCTGATTTCGGCGGGTCCGACTCCCGTCGCCTGCTCCAAAC
>CAYXXB010000122.1:0-1983 GCA_964468955.1 uncultured Clostridia bacterium
GCCGCCGCTTTGCCGTATTAAACCAAAATCATTTTTTCGTTTGGGTTGTCGTATATAAGTGGAGTATTCAGAAAACGCCATAACGCATATGAAAGCGAGGTCAACTCCGCGCATTTTTGCGCTTCTTCCGATTGTCTGCAAGGGCGGGTGAGAAAAGGCAGAATTTCGTCAGCGCGTTGTTTTTTTACCGCGAGAATTTTAGGTTGCAAATCAGCGGATAAAAATTTTTCAGTATCGTCCGCATATAACCTTAAAAGGTTAGCTGTCATTATTCTGCGGATACGTGATTTCGAATACCGCTTAGACGAAGCCTTTTCTAAGATTTCTCCGAACGCATTTCCGAACGCCAAACTTTTCAGCCTGTTTTCCAATCCTTCGGAACAACCGTAAACGCGCTTCAAATCGTCCTTTTCGCACATAAAAAGCCAATCTGTCGCAAGTCTTTCAAACCGCGCGGAATTATCCTTTGCCGCTACAAAATCTTCATAGCAGTAGGGGGGCATATTGTCTTTAACCGCGGGGTTATCCGCATTAGCTCTTATTCCGCTCGCAGACGAAAAACTGCCGTATAATTCACCGTCGTGATACTCCGCACCAATTCTTTTTACGGGAACAATACTTATATTCGCTCCGCGTTTTTTTATAGCTTTAACGTATTCGACGGCTAAAATATTGTTCGGTGAATTAAGCAATTCCGCATTGCCTCCGCAGGCGGTAAACGCAGAGCAATAGCTTTTTATATAACTTTCACCGTTTTCGAGTTGCTTTGAAAGGGTGGATTTGAAAAGTTCGCTTTCGTTATTAAGTATTTCAGCAGCTTTTATAAAGTCCTTTTCGTTTCCGCTTTCGCAACCGAAAGCAATGGCGCAGACTTCGGGTATAGACGATAGAATGTTAACCGCACCGCTCGCAAATATTTCCGCAGGGGCAACGGCGAAAGGCGCGGAGAGTTCCAGAACTGCGTCCGCACCGCTTATAACGGCGTGTTTTGCGCGTTGGAATTTGTCGTTTCTACACATCTCGCCGCGTTGGGTAAAGCTTCCGCTCATAAGACAAACCACAGCGTCGCACCCGCTTAACTCTTTTGCGCGTTCGATAAGGTATTTATGACCGTTGTGGAATGGATTAAATTCACAAATAATTGCCAAAATTTTCATTTAGACCTTTACAATTGAAGAAATTTAATATATAATTAAAGTGTAATGACCTGCGCACTTCATTTACATTATAAATCAAAAGCGCAGATAAATAAAGCATTTTTAAGGAGTTATGATATGGGTTTACTTGAAGAAATCAAAGCCAAAGCGGCGGCTCGCAAAAAGACGATAGTTCTTTGCGAAGGTGAGGACAAGCGTGTAATTGAAGCGGCGGCTAAAATTACTGCGGAAGGTATCGCCAAGATAGTTCTTGTCGGCAATGCGGAAGAATGTAAAAAAGTCGCTCCCGAAGTAGACTTGACGGGCGTTACGCTTATTGACCCGCTCACTTCGGAAAAGACTGCAAAATACGCGGCTATCCTTTACGAAGCGAGAAAAGCAAAGGGTATGACGGAAGAACAGGCGAACGAGCAGGCTAAGGACAGAACGATGTTCGGCGCGCTCATGCTTAAAGCGGGCGACGTAGACGGCTACGTTTCCGGCGCTTGCCATTCTACGGCTAACACTCTCCGTCCAGGCTTGCAGGTTGTTAAAACCGCTCCCGGAATTAAAACCGTTTCGAGCTGCTTCATTATGATTGCACCCGAAGGCGAAAACAAGTATAATCCCGACGGCGTAGCTGTGTTTGCAGATTGCGCTATAAACATCGAACCCGACGCTCAGCAGCTTGCCGATATTGCCGTGTCTTCCGCTAAGACGGCAAAGGCTATTGCGGGTATCGAACCCAGAGTCGCTATGCTTTCGTTCTCGACGAAGGGAAGCGGCAACGACGACAAATTCTTTAAGTCCGTTCCCAAGATGCAGGAAGCAACTGCTATCGCAAAGG
>CAYXXB010000123.1:0-1944 GCA_964468955.1 uncultured Clostridia bacterium
TAAGCTGCAAGTTTAATTCTGATTTTCTGTCCTGCCATGTTAATAACTCCTTTTTTATCCTAACAAATTTTATGTCAACTTAACCGTGTGTATCGCAACTTTGCACATAAAAAATCAGCTGCGGTTAGTCGCAGGGGTCAAGCCCCTACATTTGTCGGCGTAAATTATCTGTCCCTTAAGCTGCTCGGATTTTACAGTAACTTCACGCTTCAACCCATACACTCGTCACAACAAACTTCGCTTTCAGCCATTTGCTTATGCAAACGGCAACCTCGCTGCGTTGTTGCTCCTCTTCCCAAAAATCTCGTCTTCGCCGATATTTTCGGGAGCCCTTTTTTGCAGGGCATAAGGATACTTATATTGACACGCTAAGTAATTATAAAGCATTGTCAATATAAAGTCAACTGTTTAACGCAACATTTTTGGAATTTTTTTACTAAGTTTATTACAATAAATAGTTCGCCCGAGCTCTTTACGCACTCGGGCGGACAATTTATTCCGTTAATCACCGATACCGAAATCAAGATTAAGTATTTCGTCGGGAATCGTAACAGATACTCCATAAGTATACTCTTCTTTCCACGAACGATTATGTTCGCCATTGTAAATAAAGTCAAGTCCGCTCTTAACAAGTTTTCCGTCGGCAAAGACAAAATAGAAAACATCGGTCTCTCCTCCCGCGCTTACATTTGTAGTGGAACCGCGATATTCGCCCTTTTCTTCATCGTAAGTAAACTTATCAAAATCTTCGGTTATATTTTCATAATAACTTTTGTAGGCAACAAGAGAATTTAAATAATTGACGGCAATAGCTTTAAAGAAATTGATATAATACTCATCGTTTGATGCCCCCATCTCGACATCCCCTTTATAATTAGCATATTCGTAATAAGTCTCGTCACTGTCAATCCATCTATACATCTCAAATTTTTCAAATTTGTCAGGTTCTTTACTGTTAAATACAGTACTGGACTGATAAATAATTTTGTTTATAATGTCAAGCGTAAAAATGCCTTTCATTTCTTCATAGTGATCGGTATACGGCTCATAGTAGTAAGTGTTTAAAGTGACGTTTAAAAACGAAGTATCGGTGATGTCGTCTATAGTTATCTTTTTTAATGCGTTTATCCACTCCTCTTCGGTTACAGTTGTCCTTACTTCTTTACTTCCGCCCTCTTCGGGGTCGCCGCTTTCTCCGTTGTTATTGTTGCCGCTTTGCTCGGTGTTGTTCCCGCTTCCGCCTTCGTTGCCCTTTTTAGTTTCGTTATCGCAAGCCGTAAATGCAAAAATGCTTATTACGGACAAAATGCAAATTAAAATTGCTGTGATAAATTTTTTCATAGTGCTAAGTACTCCTTATAAATTAAAAGTGTGTTTCCAAACCGGAAACACACCCGCACGAGTATCTCCAATTTGTCACCACACAAACAGAAGTATACTAACCTTATTAATACTTAGCACACAAGAGATACACAATGCCTAAGGCTATTGTGTACAAGTATTAAGAGGTTATTCAATTTTCTGTTTGGGTGGTACTGAAAGTATATCATAACTATAATCTTTTTTCTACGGTTTTAAACAATAATTTCCCTATCCCCCTTGAAAAATTCAATTATTATAGTATAATGATAGATTTCTTTTAATATTTATTGCATTAAATTTCGGTTTGCCTCTTGAAATATTTCAAATATATAGTATAATGGTAGTATAAACCGCAATTTTGCGAGATAAGGGGACTAATTTATGAATATTACGGCAAAAGAAATCAGAAACGTGGCGATCATCGGCCACAGCGGCGAGGGCAAAACCACCCTTTGCGAAGCTATGCTTTTTAACGGCGGCATGATTGACAGAATGGGCAAGGTTGAAGACGGCACCACCGTTATGGACTTTGACGAGCTTGAAAAGGCAAAGAAGCTTTCAATCTATACTTCGGTTGCGTAC
>CAYXXB010000124.1:0-1879 GCA_964468955.1 uncultured Clostridia bacterium
GAAAATATGAGCTATATTCCCTGCCCCGATTGCGGAAGAAAGATAAGCGTTTTCGGCGAAAGCTGTGTGGACGCTTTGGCATTGGAACACGGTATTCCCGTCGTCGCGAAAGTCCCCATTGACAGCAAATTGACGCAAAGCGCGGACAGCGGCAAGCTTGAAGAGTGGGAGAACAATTACCTTTCCGACTTTTTCGATAAAATAGATAAGAATTTAAATAAAAAGAAGTAAAATTTACGCCGAGGCTTGTTTAAAGCCTCGGCGTATTAAATACTATTTAAAATTATCTATCGTAATCATAACCGGCATCGGTCATAGCTGTTTCAAGCTTTTCTTCTATTTTAAATGCTTTTTTCAAAATTCTGCCAAGTACGCTTAATAATAGAGTGGCGGCAATAAGTCCGCCGTAAACTCCGCAAAATGTTCCCCAAGCCAAAACCAGCCATGCGTCCGGATTAAGCGCGGACATTAAAACGCATGCGATAAGGGCAATAGGTAAAAGGTTCAAAAACAGCCTTCTGAAAAATGAAATTATATTTGCAATAAATTCAATAAGTTTAAATAAAAAATTTTTTGAATAGGGATTAGGTCTTGTAAAGAACAATCTTTTAAAAACTTTCGAATGGACTTTACCCCTGTCCCAGTCGATACCTGTTATCTCCTCGTCGGTATCGTATCCTAAAAATTCCCAACCAAACGAGGTTTTTTCAAATTTAATTAGCTGTCCGCCGAACCTGCTACTGCGCATAATAAGTTGGTCTTCCAGATATTTTTGCTTTTTTGCCATAATGTTCTCCTTTTGTAATATAATATAAGTACAAGTTACTTGTACTTATAACAATATTATACAAGTTCCTTGTACTTTGTCAAGTGGATGAAGACGAAAATTGCTGAAAATATAAAATTTTATAGAAAGCAAATGGGGCTAACACAGGAAGAACTTGCGCAAAAGCTATGCGGTAAAAAGAGTTTGGTTTCGAATTATGAAAACGGTTACAGTACGCCCGACATATTTACGCTATGTAAACTTGCAGAAATTTTTGATATTACACTTGACGAATTGGTTGAGTGGAGTAATAACTGAATGTAAATAAAAAAATAACGCCCGATTGAAATCAATCGGGCGTTTAACGTTTTTCGGGTAAAAACTTCCAATAGCGGACGGGCATATAACCTTTCATCTGCTTTTCGTGTGGACGGCTTTCGATATTAACCGATTTATAATACTGCCTCCATAAATCTTCGAAATGCTGTTGGTATTCGGAAAGGTATATTTCAGCGCCGTCAGCATCGAACATAACAATTTCATCGCCGTCGAACAGCGCCGCCTTTTTGCGTTTTACGTCGTGTATTACGAATTTCTGGTTGGAAAAGCGCTTGGCAAAGTGCGGGGCGAGCAAATCAGTTATATTGTTGTCGGGAGAGTAGGGGGCGTACAGCACGCCTTCCGTGTTTTCTATAAACCGCAGAAAGCCTTTCATTTTGTGAATTTCGCCTGACACTTTGTTGCGGATAGTCGTCATTTCCATAACGGTGGGGTTTGCGAGCATATCCCGCACCGCGCCCCCGTGGGCAACGATAAGTTTTATATACTCGAACGCGGTCTGTTCTTTCAAGGCTATGTTACTGCGTAGCAGTAAATTTATATCTTCGAGACAAATTCTGTCGAGGGCGTTAAGCTTTTTTGCAACGCGCTCGGCTTTATTGTTGTCGGTTATTACTTCTTTCAGCTCGAACCCAAGCCCGATTTGCAGGTCTTTTTCGCTCGTAATTATGCAGTCTTTGTCCTTAAACGCGTCGAACACCGCCGTGTAAAAGCAATCGTCGCTTCCGTCAACCAAATAATAAGTCATAGCTTTTTTATCTTTATGTAAACGGA
>CAYXXB010000125.1:0-1874 GCA_964468955.1 uncultured Clostridia bacterium
AGAGAATTAAAATATTTTTTGGCGGTTGCAAGAGAGCAAAGCATTTCCAAAGCGGCGGACGCACTATTCGTTACGCAACCGAATTTATCACGGCAAATGCAAAATCTCGAAAAAGAAATAGGACGGCAACTGTTTATACGCGGTACAAGAAAAATCACGCTTACCGATGCAGGTCAGCTGCTCTATAAGCGCGCGGAAGAAATTATCGAATTATATAATAAAACCGAAAACGAACTGAACTCCCCCATTGCGGATATAAGCGGCGATATTCATATCGGCGGCGGCGAAAGCTACGTTATGGGGCTTATAGCAAAAGCAGCTCACTTGGTACAGAGCGAATATCCTAACGTTAAGTATCATTTATTCAGCGGCGACAGCGTAACTGTGTCGGAAAGGCTTGATAAAGGGCTTATCGATTTCGGGATATTTATCGAGCCGTTCGACGTAAGTAAGTATGATTATATTCGCTTACCGCTCTATGATACGTGGGGCGTACTAATGCGAAAAGACAGCCCGCTTGCCGCAAAAGAGCATATTGCCCCCGAAGATTTATGGGATAAACCGCTTATCGTTTCCCGTCAGGCACACGGAAAAAATATGATTAGCGAATGGTTCAGAAAGGATATGCAGGAACTCAACATAGTCGCAACGGGTAATCTGCTTTATAATATGTCGCTCTTGGTAGAAGAAGGCGTAGGCTATGCCGTTTGTCTTGATAAAATAATCCGCACGGACGGAAACAGTAAACTGTGTTTCAGACCGCTTTCCCCTCAACTTGTATCTCACCTCGATATTGCGTGGAAAAAGTATCAGATATTCCCAAAATGTGCTGAAATCTTTTTGAAACGCTTACGGGAAATTATAGTATAAGAAAAATTTGAGCATAAAAATAAGGCTTACTCCTACTTGGAATAAGCCTTAAAATTCTAATTACCCGATTATATTACTTTCTGGGGTTCTTGACGTTTACCTGTAGCAACTGTTACTCCGAGGGACGATTAGCTTTTATCTGTATTAACTCTATTGACCAAAACCAAATCATCTTCATAAATACATAAATCCGCTATATCTTCCGCCGTACTTTCATCGGTAAATATTACGTAGTATTCACTATCTATACAATAGTTTTCCATTACCACGCCCTGCATTCCCTTATGAACTCCGAACTTTGCATACTTTTCTTTCTCTACGGTTAATTCTACCAAATCGAATTCCGCAAACTTTTGCGGCTTAAAGCTGTCTTTTGTAAAATCTCCGCGTTCTATAAACTTCTTTAATTCACTATTGTTCTTTTTATATTTTAAATTAAGTATATCAAGATAATTTTTACTAATATTTACACAAGCATAATCACCCTGATTTTTATTATTGAAAAAAATAACTAAACAGCTACTTGACATTATATCTAAAACAAACCCTAAGCAACCCTTATGTATCCCTCTATTTGCCAAATCCTCGATTTCTGTATTTAATTTTACATCATCATATATTTTCATTTTATCTCTCCCGAATACGGCGTTGCGCAGGTTATCAAACCCAAAGGATAAATCAGTTATTTTGCGGGCGTCTATGCAGCTTTATATCTTCAATATTTACAGACGTCTCCACGTCATATCCTTCTGCGTCAGAAAACATCACGGGCAACATATTATCCACCGCATAATCAAACAAAACGTTTGCCTGCATTCCTTTATGTAACCCCTTTTTTGCATATTCTTCCTTTTCCACTAAAACTTCAACCCAGTCAAACTCGATGAACGGATTTACTTTAAATTCCGTTTTAAACTTACCGCTTGCTTTAAATTGCTCCCAATTTGGGATATTTTCTTCCTGCTCGTGTCTGTAAAATTCAAGATATTTTTTATCCACGTTTG
>CAYXXB010000126.1:0-1753 GCA_964468955.1 uncultured Clostridia bacterium
TAGGCAGAAGACTGAGAAAGCGCGATATGCGTTCCCTTTGGATCGCTCGTATCAACGCTGCGGCTAGAATCAACGGACTTTCCTATTCCAAGTTTATGCACGGACTTAAAGTTGCAGGTATCAACCTCAACAGAAAGGTTCTTGCGGATTTGGCTGTAAACGATGCGGCTGCATTCGCCGCACTTGCGGAAAAGGCAAAGGCTGCCGTTTAATCAAAGAAATTTAAAGGTAGTGCTAACGCGCTACCTTATGCCTTTTTACGGGCTTTCACGGCACGGATATGATAATAACTTCCAAAGCTAATCCGCTTATCAAAAAAATAGTTTCGCTCGGCGAAAAGAAATTCAGAAAGATTTACGGCGAATACGTTATAGAAGGCGTTAAACCAGTTAACGAATGTCGTTTGGCTGGGTTTGATATCACCTGTATCGTTTGTACGGAAAATCTTTCCGATAATTATTCCGGCGCAGTCGTCGTTTCGGACGAGCTTTTCAGCCGAATTTCGAGCGAGAAATCGCCTCAAGGCGTACTAGCGACGGTCAAATTGCCCTATACGGGAGTTAAAGCACCCGCAGGCAGTTGCCTTTTGCTTGATAAGCTTCAAGACCCGGGTAACCTCGGTACGATAATACGCACGGCAAACGCAGCAGGATACGAAGATATTTATTTAATTAACTGTACCGACGCGTTTTCACCGAAAGCGGTTCGGGCGAGTATGGGCGGTATTTTTTACGTTCGCGTACATGAGGGCGGATACGAAGAAGTGTTTTCCGCATTGACCGGAGTACCTTTGATTTGCGCCGATATGAACGGAGAGGACGTGTTTGCGTTTAATCCCCCCGAAAAGTTTTGTCTTTGCATAGGCAACGAGGGCAACGGATTAAGTGCGGAAGTTAAATCGAAAGCCGACAAAACAGTTAAAATACCTATGCGTACAACTTGCGAAAGTCTTAATGCGGGCATTTCCGCAGCGATAGCAATGTACGCAATGAAAAATAACCGAAATTAAGGAGATAAATATGTCAGGACATTCAAAATGGCATAATATACAGGCAAAAAAGGGAAAGACGGACGCCGCGCGCGGTGCGATATTCACCAAGATTGGCAGGGAACTTGCCGTTGCGGCGAAGTCAAATCCCAATCCCGACACCAACAGTAAGCTTGCCGACGTAATTGCTAAGGCGAAAGCTGCGAATATGCCTAACGACAATATCAAGCGTTCGATTGCAAAGGCGGCGGGTGAACTCAGCGGTAAGGACTATAAGGAGCTTACTTACGAAGGTTACGGCGTTGCTGGTTCTGCCGTAATCATTACCACGCTTACCGACAACGTTAACAGAACGTCGGGTGATATAAGCTCCACGATGTCTAAATGCGGCGGTCAGATGGGTAAGCCCGGTTGCGTAAGCTATCAGTTTGACAACAAGGGCGTAATTATTATCGAAAAGACGGTTAAGCTTGACGAGGATACTATGATGGAATACTGCCTCGAAGCCGAAGCGGAAGATTTCTCTTCAGAAGACGACGTATACGAAGTATATACGACACCCGAAAGCTTCTCTAACGTAAGACAGTATTTCGAGGGTAAAGGCGTAACTTTCCTCGAAGCGGAAATAAAAATGATTCCTCAGAATTATATAACCCTTCCCGAGGACAAAGTCGCTACGTTCCAGAAAATGCTCGATAAGCTTGAAGAGCTTGACGACGTTCAGAACGTTTATCACAACGTAGAACTTCCCGAAGAGGACGAAGA
>CAYXXB010000127.1:0-1749 GCA_964468955.1 uncultured Clostridia bacterium
ATTAAATATTTAGTTCGGTATATGGATGATATGGTTATGTACAGCGGTAACAAAAGACAGCTCCACGAATGCCGCAGGAAAATGGAAACTTTCCTTGCAGAAAAGCTCGGATTACGATTGAAGTATAATTGGCAGGTTTATAAAACGCCTTACCTCAAGGATAAGACGGAGCGACCAAAACGCTCACGGGAACATAGAGCAACGGATTTTGTCGGATTCAAATTTTTTCGATATAAAACCACTATCCGCAAAACAATCTTCATTCGCTTGTTACGGAATCTCCGTAGCTTGCAAAAAGGAAATTACACACCGAAGAATTGTCAAGCCTTTATGTCTTACAATGGCTATTTGAAGCACACGGACAGCGAGAATATAAGGCGCAACTATATCAACGGTAAAATAAAAATATCTAAAATAAAGGAGATTATCAGAAATGAAAGCAGGAACTATTGCACGGGCGGCAAACTCGCCGCAGCAGTTTGACATCAACCACCTTTTCGGGAATGTGTATGAACTCACTCATACCGATAACGCTCAAAAGGTAACTGTAACAGATCCCGAAAGCAATAAAAAGCATACGGAATACGAATACAGTTTGTACCTTGAAACCGCAAGCGTTGACAACTATGATGATATGGTTTCAGCGTTGGTTGCGTTAAAGTACACTCCCGGAGATGAAATCGCACTTATGCGCAAAGGTATCACCGACAGCGAAGATGCCGAATACACGGCTTATCTCGCTTATGTAACGGCTTGTAAAGCATCTGCAAAAAGCTATTACGGGGTGGAATAATGAAACTAACTATTGAAAACATCTGCGCCGCTTGCGAAAACAACAAAAAGCCTTGCATCGAGCCGTGCGATGTATGGTATCGCTGTTTGGAACAAGGCGCGGTTGACGAAAAAGAAATATTAAAAACGGAGGACAATTAACTATGAATATTTGGGCGTTACTTTTAGCTATCGGGCTTCCGTCCGCTACTCTCTCTGCGTTGTTCGGGTACTTCGTACACCGTGTCGAGAAACGGCAGAACAATCAGGACAAAGAACAAAAACAGCGTGAAGCGCGGCGTGAGAAACTTGAATTATTGCAGATAAAAGGAACTCTCTC
Organism: uncultured Clostridia bacterium; assembly: GCA_964468955.1. Classification (GTDB taxonomy): domain Bacteria; phylum Bacillota; class Clostridia; order Christensenellales; family Borkfalkiaceae; genus Coproplasma. Next base: position 1,112 of record CAYXXB010000127.1, read on the forward strand.
TGCAATGGCACTTGGAGAAGCTACGGCAAAGGCTCTGAAAAACGGGCATTGTAACGGAGAAACCGAAAAGGCTCTCGCATACGAAGAAACCGTTAAGCACGAAATCCGGGATTTTATGACCGAACAAGGCATCAAGCACATTGTTGACGAATAAGGAGGTATCAATATGACTTGGCAATCAATTATCATAAGTGTAGTGAGTATAATTCTCACAGGCTTGGCATCGTGGGCTGTAAGCGTTTTAGTGGCGTGGCTCAACACGAAAATCAAAAACGAAAAGCTCCGCGCCATCATCAATCAGGCGGTGAACTCCGTTCAAAGCGTTGTACAGGCTACATATCAAACATTCGTGGAAACTCTTAAAGCAAAAGGCAGCTTTAATGAAGAATCGCAGATAGAAGCCCTAAATCGCGCCAAAACAGCGGCGAAAGCGCAACTGTCAACCGAATTTACTAACTACTTGGCAGAATGCGGTACAGACACCGAAGAATGGCTCACAACGCAGATTGAGAGTGCTATCTATCAATTAAAAAATAAATAACACAAAAACACCGCCTCACTCGAAGCGGTGTTTTACATTGATTGCGAATACTTTTCCTAACAAAATATAGGGTGCGTATTCGCTTGTAATGGTGGAG
>CAYXXB010000128.1:0-1669 GCA_964468955.1 uncultured Clostridia bacterium
CGCTTTTCGACGCAACCCAGACGAAGTGCATGCCCCTCGGCGACGGCACGACCCTCGTAAAGGTAGTTTCTTGGTACGACAATGAAAATTCTTACACGTCTCAGATGGTAAGAACTATCAAATACTTCGCTGAGTTGAAGTAATTTAACTTACAAACATAAAAGGACTTCGGTTTTTTCCGAAGTCCTTTTTTTACTTGACAAAATATATATTTGTTAATATAATAACAAGTGTTATATATCAAACGTTATTTAAAGGATTAAATATGCCTAAAAAAGTTTTTTATACGAAAGAATATATAGTCGGCGTGGCGTTGCAATTAGTGCGGGAAGAGGGAATACAAAACCTTACCGCCCGCGCCGTAGCTACGCGCACGGGCTGTTCTGTCTGCCCTATATTTTCGGCTTTTGAAAATATGGAAGAGTTGCAAAGGGCGGTGGTCGCGGCGGCAAGAAATGTTTACGACGAATACGTAGACGGAGGGTTGAAAAATCCTTTGCCGTTCAAGGGCGTAGGGGAAGCGTATATAATGTTTGCCGTAAGCGAACCCAAACTCTTTCAGTTGTTGTTTATGAACGACGATGCCGTCCGCAATCTCGATACCGTTTTGCCCTCTATCGACGGCAATTACGATAAGATTTTGCAGTCGGTAAAAGACCAGTACAACGTGACCGAAAAAACCGCATTTAAGCTGTATAAGAATTTGTGGGTATTTACGCACGGAATTGCTTCAATGTGTGCAACGCGCACTTGCGAATTCAGCGGTGAAGAAATAAATGAAATGCTGACCGACGTTTGTATGTCTTTACTGGTTAAATACAAGGGGGAAGAAAAGTGATAAAAGCAGAAAATGTGTACAAGTATTTCGGTGAAAACGAAGCTAAACGCGCCGTTTTGGACGGCGTAAGCGTTAATATAAGTGACGGCGAATACGTCGTTATTTTAGGCGCTTCGGGTTCGGGTAAATCGACGCTTTTAAATATTATTGGCGGGTTGGATAAGCCCGACGGCGGGAAAGTGTTTTACGGCAATAGCGATATAACAGCGTTAAGCGATAAACAACTGACGTCTTTTCGTCGTGATAACGTTGGGTTTGTATTTCAGCAGTATTATCTTCTGCCCAATATGAACGTTGAAAAGAACGTAAAAATGGGCGCTAATCTTTCCTCAAATGCGGATTATAAACAAATAATAGAAGCGGTGGGGCTTGGTGATAAAATGAACAAATATCCCCATCAGATATCTGGCGGTGAACAACAGAGAGTTGCCATTGCGAGAGCGCTTGCAAAACAACCTAAAGTATTGTTTCTGGACGAACCTACGGGCGCATTGGACGAAGCAACTGGCAGACAAATTCTCGACGTAATTTTAAAGTTAAGAAAAGAAATGGGCTTTACGGTAATTATGGTTACGCATAACGCCAACATCGCGGAAACGGCGGATAAAGTCATAAAACTCAACAGCGGTAAGATAGTTGACGAATACGAAAATCATTCGCCTAAATCCGCATACGAAATAGGTTGGTAACGATATGGTAATAGGATTTAAGGACGCAGTAAAATTTGTCGGCGTCAGTATTATGGTTTGTTGCGCCGTTTTCGTCTACAATCTGTTTTTGAATTACAGCTCCGATATGCGTGGTATAGAAAGCCTTATCGAAGGCGAGCAA
>CAYXXB010000129.1:0-1617 GCA_964468955.1 uncultured Clostridia bacterium
TAATATTGTGAATAAGAAAATGGTTATCACAGACAAGGAGTAATATGGAATTTTGGATACCATTAATATTTGGTTTTTTAGGTTCTATTCTGGCGTCAACTGGACTATGGTCGCTTATTCAGAATAGATTGAATCGTAAGGACAAAAAGTCTAAAATGTTAAAAGGTCTTGGCCATGACCGAATAATGGACTTGGGTAAAAAGTATATTAAAAGAGGTTATATAACCCCAGATGAATATGAAAACTTAGTCGATTATTTATATGACCCTTACGCTGATCTTGGAGGGAACGGATCCGCAGCAAGAATCATAGAAGAAGTAAAACGCCTTCCAATACACGATGCACCAATCGTTAGGAAAAGAAGTCAGAAACCTAAGGATTGAGTTGAAAAGGAAGACGTTTATATTTTTATATGAAGTTGTAGTTAAAAGTGGAAAAGAGCAGTTAGGCTTCGTTTATTCATAGCCTATTCCTACATATTTGCCCAAAAACCCTTGATTTTGGGGCTTTTTCTATGTTATAATATAATTATGAAAGTAGGTATATCGACGGCTTCGCTGTTCCCGCGTTATCCGACGGAGCAGGCGTTGCAAAAAATTATTGAATCGGGCGCGGAAACGGCGGAAATCTTTTTTTCGACCTTTTACGAATACCGTCCCGAATTTTCCAAATCGTTCGCGGATAAGGCGGCGGGTATAAAAATAAATTCCGTGCACGCCAATTCCACTAATTTCGAACCGAACCTTTTCAACCCCACGCGAAGGGTAAAGGGCGACGGGTTTTACTGGCTCGACCAGATAGCCCGCTCGGCACAGCTTTTAAATTGTCACAATTATACTCTGCACGGTATGCACAGGTTGCCCGCGGTAAAGAGGGACGATTACGACGGCTTGGGCGGGTACGTCCGCGACGCGTCGGATTTCCTTGCGGGTTACGGTGTGAAACTGTGCCTTGAAAACGTGCATTGGTGTCTTTACAATCGCCCCGGTGTGTTTGCCGAATTAAAGAAGCGCTGTCCCGCGCTTTTCGGGGTGTTCGATATTAAGCAGGCGCGCCGTTCGGGTTATCCTTACGCAATGTACATAGAGGATATGGCGGGCGCGGTTGCTTACGCGCACCTTTCGGACGTGGACGAAAACGGAAGAATGTGTCTCCCCGGCAAAGGCGTTTACGATTTTACGGAAATTATAAAAAGGCTTATCGGCGCGGGAATGCAGGGCGATATTTTAGTCGAAGTTTACGGCGGCGACTACGAAAAAGAGGAGGAGCTTTTCGCTTCCGTTGAATATCTTAAAGAAATCGTTTATAAATTGAGTTAAAATAAGGCTTTCAAAGCGGCGGCGCGGTTACCCGCGCCGCCGCTTTTTCCTTGATTTCGGGCACAAATCTGTTTTGTATTTTCATATAATGTCAGGTATGCGCAAAGCCCGAAAAAGTTAAAAAAATTAAAAAATTTTTAAGTTTTTTGCTTGACTTATTGTACACGGTTTGATATCATATAAAAGCTGTCGGTTAAGACAGCACAGTTTTTCTTATAAACTGTAGCCGATTTTTTTCGGTTTAGCGAAGATTGACAACTGCATAGAAGAGAAGAAATATAAAGTACAAAAAAGGCAA
>CAYXXB010000130.1:0-1547 GCA_964468955.1 uncultured Clostridia bacterium
TACCGCCGAAAACCGAAACGGGGTCGGAAGTATATGCGCGCATATACGCTTCGTAGATGCTCTTGCCTGTGCCTACTCCGCAAGGATTTGCGTGCTTGCAGGCAACTACCGCGGGGGTTGAGCCGAACTCTTTCAAAAGCTCCAAAGCACCGTTCGCGTCGTTGATGTTGTTGTAGGAAAGCTCCTTGCCCCAAAGCTGTTTTGCAGAAGAGAGGCAACCCTTGCGCGTGAACTGCTCCTTATAGAACACAGCCGACTGCTGAGGGTTTTCGCCGTAGCGCAAATCCTGCGCCTTTTCGTATGCAAACGTTACGCTGTCGGGATATTCGATTCCGAGCTGGGAAGCGAGATAGTTGGAAATCAAGCTGTCGTAAACTGCGGTGTGAGCAAATACTTTGTACTGTAAATACTTTTTGGTTTCGAGCGTTACTCCGCCGTTTGCAAGCTCTTCCAGAACTTTGGAATAGTCCTTGGGGTCTACGATAACGGCAACGTCCTGATAGTTTTTCGCCGCCGCCCTTATCATTGTGGGACCGCCGATATCTATATTTTCGATACATTCAGCGAAGTCAGCACCCTTTTCAAGCGTTGCCTTGAAAGGATAAAGATTTACGCAGACGATATCTATGGTGTTTATATTGAGTTTTTCGAGCTGAGCCATATGCTCGGGGTTGGAACGCATAGCAAGCAAGCCTGCGTGAACGTTGGGGTGAAGAGTTTTAACTCTGCCGTCAAGGCACTCGGGGAAGCCCGTAATTTCGGATATGCCGATAACCTTCAAGCCTGCGTCTTTAAGCGCCTTAGCCGTACCGCCCGTCGAAATAATTTCAAAACCGTTGGCAACGAGTCCTTTACAAAAATCTACCACTCCAGCCTTGTCCGAAACGGACACAAGCGCTCTTTTCTTCATTTCCATTAATCTATATCTCCAAAATATTTTTTGCGTGTATTATGATATCGTTACTTTTCTGCCGTCTTTTTTTATCTTGCCTTCGCATAGTTGTTTAACGCAGTAAGGCAACAGTTCGTGTTCTTTTTCGAGAATACGCGACTGCAGGCTTCCGGGCGTGTCGTCTTCTTTTACCTCTACCGCCGTCTGTGCGATAATTGCGCCGCCGTCGGGAACTTCGTTTACGAAATGTACCGTGCAGCCCGAAACCTTTGCACCGTATTCAAGTACGGCTTTATGCACGTTCAACCCGTACATACCCGCACCGCAAAACGCGGGAATGAGCGACGGATGGATATTTATTATTCTGTCCTCAAAGCTCTTTATAAAGCTTTCGGGAATGATTTTGAGCCAACCCGCAAGGACTATATAATCAACCCTGTTCATATTGAGCAGATAGGTAAGTTCGGAATAAAGTTTTTCGATATCGGGATAATCTTTTTTAGCGAATACCGCCGTGTTAATACCGTGCTTTTTCGCCCTGTCTATCGCGCCTATTCCGTCCTTGGAGGCAATGAGATAAACTATCTCGCAAAATTTGCTCTTTTCGTTGGCGTCTATTATCGACTGAAAATCGGTGCCGCCGCCGCTTGCAAAT